>JAPPJA010000306.1 GCA_028874675.1 Chloroflexota bacterium | reverse complement strand
GTACTATCACCAGTCCCTTGATGAACCAGTCGTAGATCGCGGTAAAGCCCAGGCTGATACCCAGGGCCATTCCCGCCATCAGCAGTGCGGTCACCCAGGACACCCGGGGCTTCCGGAAGCCTATATCGCTGAGGGAAATCGAGCCGCGAAACTGCCCCAGCAGCCAGACCGTAATCAGTATGACGATTCCTATGGCGTGGCTCCCCAGCCATGCGCCCCAGTCCAGGCCTCCGCCCAGCCGCTCCAGGGCCACCGTGGCGCCGCTGATCAGCAGGAAGGCAACGCCCACCAGCGCAATTCCCAGCGTCACCTGCCCGCCCCGCCAGGAAACCGCTATTTCGCTGCGAAGAAATGAAGCTCCAGGCTCCACGCGCTGCTGGAGGGACTGGAGGTCCCTTCCGCACACTTCGCAAAAAGCTCCAATCCGATTCAGTTGGGAGCCACAACCGGGGCAGAACACGGCCAATCCTCCGGGGCAATTTGGGCGCGGCGATTCCAGCCGCACCTGCTGCGAAATCAACCCTTCCAGTATTGCAAATGGAAGTGTAACGGAAACCCGACCCACACTATCATAAAGGGTTAGCCGGCAAAAGGCTGGTCAGGAACCAGAGCCCGAATTTGATGAACTTGAGACCGGCGGGCCCAAATCGCCCGCAGCGGAAGCAGCGGTGGCCAGTTATTTGCAAGACTTCCCTGCAAACCCGATAATATCGGCAATACAACCCTGCCAGTAACGGCAGGAATTGTCCCTTCAAGACATGCAGCGATGCTGGAGGTACCGACAATGCCCTCCGAGAACCCCCTTGACCGTCAGGCCTTCGACTACCTGGCCCGCGCCGCCGGCCTGAATACCGACGACCAGCACATGGACGAACTTTTCCCCTACGTTCAGAATGCCGTGGCCGCCAATGAGGCACTGAAGAAGATAGATACAACGGGATTCGAACCCGATTCGGCCTTCGACCCGTCCCACTTTTACCAGGACTAGGAAGAGAAGAATATGGATGCCCTTGAACTGTGCTACATGAGCGCCGGCGAACTCTCCCCCCTTATTCGAGACAGGCAGGTCTCGCCTGTCGAAGTGATTGACGCTCACCTGTCCCGAATAGACGCGACCGAACCCACGCTCAACTCATTCATTACCCTGCTTCCCGACCACGCGCGAGAGGCAGCCCGGCGGGCGGAAGCCCAGATTCAGGCCGGCAACTACCGGGGGCCGCTGCACGGCATACCGGTAGGACTCAAGGACCTGTTCAACACTGCCGGCGTCCGTACTACCTCCGGCTCCCGCATCCTGGACAATTTCGTTCCCACCGAGGACTGTACCGTTGCCTCCAGGTTCCAGCAGGCGGGCGCCATATTGCTGGGCAAGCTAAACATGCACCAGTTTGCCTATGGACCGACGGGCGAGAACTTCGATTACGGCCACATGCACAACCCCTGGAATCCGGAACTGGTAACCGGCGGTTCCAGCGGCGGTTCCGGGTCGGCGGCGGCGGCCGGCCAGTGCACCATAACCATGGGCAGCGATACCGGCGGGTCGGTCCGCATCCCCTCCGCCCTTTGCGGCATCGTGGGCCTTAAGCCCACGTACGGCCTGGTCAGCCGCGCCGGCCTCACGCCCCTTTCCTGGTGCCTGGATCACCCCGGCCCAATGGTCCGAACCGTGGAAGACGCGGCGTTGACCATGAACGTCATCGCCGGCTTTGACCCCAACGACCAGGCGACTACCACCAGGGAAGTACCCGACTACACGGCAGCCCTCAGCGGGTCGGTCCAGGGTCTGCGCATTGGCGTGGTCAAGGAGTATTTCGAGGCGCCGCTGGACCCTGAGGTTGAGAATGTCGTCAGGGCAGCCCTGGCCCAGCTTTCCGAAATGGGGGCCATCATAACCGAGGTCTCCTTCCCCATGTTCTTCGACTCCCAGGCCATTTCCGGGACCATTCTTATGTCGGAAGCCGCCGCCTACCACCGCGACATGTTGGCCACGGACGGCGACAAATACACCCCATCGGTGCGGCTGCGGCTGGAAGCGGGCCTGTTCGTTACCGCCGCCGACTACCTGAAGGCCCAGCAGGCCAGGGCGCGGTTCAACTACGAAATGTCGCGGTTGTTTAGGGAGGTGGACCTGTTGGCCGGCCCTTCCGAACCCATTACCGCCCCGCCCATCCTGGCCTCCGAGGTGACCATCGGCGACCAGTCGGTAGGCTCCACGGGAGCGTTGACCCAGTACACCAGGCCCTACAACATATCGGGAACGCCGGCCGTTTCCGTCCCCTGCGGCTTCTCCGCGGAGGGAATGCCCATTGGACTGCAACTGGCTGGCCGGCCCTTCGACGAGGCCACGGTTTTGCGAGCCGCCCACGCGTATGAGCAAAATACGGAATGGCGCTTGAAGCGCCCGCCCATCTAGAAACCCTTCCGGAGCAGGCCACCATGCGGTGGGCCATCAATTCACCGAGGTTTGAGAGTTGGCGGAAATTACTGCCGTAACCTTCGATCTCTGGCAGACGCTTCTCCTGGACAACCCCGAGAGGGGGCGCATCCGGTCCCAGGCCAGGCTTGCGGGCACGCGGGACGCCCTGGCCAGGGCGGGCCAGCATTTCACCATCGAAGACATTGACGAGGCCTACCGGGCGGGTGTGCGCCGGTGCCAGGAAATCCGTGAAACCCATCGGGACGTGACTTTCCTGCAGCAGGTCCAGATTTTCGTCAATCACATCAGCCCCCGTCTGGTGGAACGCATCTCCAGCGATACCTTCCACGAGATAGCGCACTGCTATTCCGAGTCCTTCTTCGAGCATCCCCCGGGGCCCCATCCTGAGGGAGTCCGTGTGTTGCAGAACGTTCAGAATATGGGCCTGCGCATGGGCATGATTTCCAATACCGGAATGACCCCCGGCGTATCCTTTCGACGGTTCCTGGACGAACACGGCATGCTGGAGTACTTTGACGTCCTGACGTTCTCCGATGAGGTTGGCTACTCCAAGCCTTCCTGCGAAATCTTCAACCTCACCCTGTCGAAACTGGGATCAACCCCCGCCCAGGCCATCCACGTTGGGGACCATTTTACCAACGACGTAGCTGCAGCCAGGTCGTGCGGGCTGAAGGCAATCTGGATCGATTCCTTTTCCGAAATGCCGGACCAGGTTGACCCTGAATCGGAGCCGGACGTCACGGTTTCCTCTCTGGGCGAGGTTCCGGACGCCATCAGCCGCATAATTGACGAAAGCAGGGCCGGCTGACCTGGCTACCGCA
>JAPPJA010000063.1 GCA_028874675.1 Chloroflexota bacterium | reverse complement strand
TTTTTGTATTTACCCCTTATATTTTGTTGTTTTAAAACAATATAACAACAAAAAAAACCACACACCCCCCCTTTTGGGGGGGCCTCGACCCTACCGGCGAAGCGATAGGGGTGGTAACGGAACGATGGTAGGAACGGTGACGGCTGTCAACGCTCGACGCCGGTGACAGCGCGTGGACGAGGTCGTTGCAAACACCCTTGCATGCGGTTCGCATGTGCCTGTCAGACTCCACAGTGTCCCTCGCACTCGTTCCCGAACGCATCCCCAGTCCTCCCATTCCCGAGGCCAGATACGCCTAGTGCCGTTCACCGCGCGGCGCTGGTTCCGCCGGGGCGCTGGTGGCTGGGCCGCTATCTAACCACCATCACGCGGCAGGCAGGTCAGGCCGGTCTTGGTGGGGCAGGAGGCGTTGGTGTTCCTCAGGTCCAGGTATTCAAGTCTGGGCGCGTTGCTGATGTTCACTGCATGGAAGGGGAGTTGAAAATTGAGGGGGACCCTGGCCCCCTTTCCGTTGTTGTCCAGGTAGAGCGCCTCCAGCCTGGGCATCTGGTTGCTGTTGAACTGCAGGGTCCTGAGCCTGTTGCCGGAGAGCCAGAGGATCTTGAGCTGGGGCCTGCTGGACGAGGACGAGGCGGGAGAGTGACCCTGCCCTGCCCTGGAGAAGGTGAACACGATAGGGAGGAGTTAGCCCGAGCGGGCGAAGCACATGCCCATACCTGAATCGACATCCGTTCTGCACCTGGGACCTAGAGCAAGATGGCCCTCGCCTCGTTGTTCGGCACCTGGGGAGCCCGGAACCTCACCCCCCTCGTCACCTGCCGTCAAGGCCTCGTGCATCGTTATCCCTTCGGAGCAGGTAGACAATCCCTGACATCACCAGCACCAGAAGGAATACGACGAGTGGAGGCAGCCATAGCCCAACTGCCCAGTCCGCCTCAAGCAGCGCCGCGTAAAGGGCTGCAACGGCCAGCAGACCGACTGCCACACCGGAGAGAAATGCCAGCAGTGTTCGGGACTTGCGCCTGGCGGGTCTCGGGCTCGGCGTCGGCACATCGTCTTGGGGGGGTTCTTCTGCTATGACACGAAGCAGCCGAATGACCTCCCGGTTGTGTCCGGTTGAATTGATGAGGAGCATCAAGGCCAGGTAGGAGATGAAAAGCGAGCCAAGGGCTGCCGCCGCTAGCGTCACATAGGTGAGGTCCCCTTCGCTCTGTAGGAAGAGTCCGCCGAGCACTGCGACGAACACTATCCCGAACAGGGCGAAGCGTCCCGCTTCCAGAGCCGCCTCTACAAGTCGCTTGCGCATCGGGTACGAACCTTATCTTATCCAAAGGAGTGGTGTTGGACCCTTGATGCCGGCGTCCATAGCGCGTCGCAGGTTACGGCGGACGCGAGCGCGGCGGGGACGCCCGGTTGGCCGCTGGACTGGAAGACGGCTGTCGATGTGGCGGACAGCAGACGCTTGCCTGTGAATGAGTCGTACCCCACGGGGACGACGGCTACCATTCCGCATCGGTTAGGCGATTGACATCAGCATAGCCGCAGTACGAATAGACCGACGGATCCCGGTGTTGAATCCTGCTGAAGGGGGCTGACGTGGAAATCAAAGACGGAATGATCGACATAACCTGGTTGGGGCCGGAATCGTGGTTGGGAGTGAGGCTGGGAACTTGGATTCTGATCGTATTCTTGCTGAGTCTCCCGTTCCTCATGGAGTACGTCTTTGCAAAGCAGGACTGGTATAAGCGCTTCAATGACAACGCGCTCCTCCAACGACGCCTTTTCTACACCATGGCGCCGCTTCTCCTGCTGGTCATGGGGTACGGGATCTACCTTCTCGTGTTGGAGGTGACAAGCGGTGTCAGGGAGTTCGGGTTCGTCTGGATTCCCCAAGGAGTGCTAGTGTTCGCCGCCGCGGGACTGTTCTTGGCAAAGGGCTCGTTGCTACTCTGGAAGCCGCTGGAGGGTCCAAACTACACCCGCAACTGGAGGCAAGGCTATGTTGGCGTGTTTCGGGACGGACTTGAATTCAGTATCGTCGGTCTGCTGCTAGGCTTGGCCACCGGTGATCGGGCAGCAGTGGATGATGCAGCGTTCGCGTTCGGGATTCTCGGCATCATCCTGTCCATCATAGGCGAGACCATCAAGTGTTTCCGACACCTTAGACGCACAGCAGGCGACGCGCGGACTATACCCTGAGCGACCCACTGCGCTTACACTCGCATACTTCGCCTGGCGCACGCGTCGGTGCTCGTTCCCGCGACGACCACGGACCCCGATGCATACATCGAGGAGGTGGTGCCGAAGGCGGCCCAGGCAGAGCGGTCGCCGTTAGCGCTCGAAGTAAAGGCACTCACATCAGCCACGCCGTCGACGGTGAGCCTTGCTGTTGACGCTCCGCACGGCTCACCGGACAATTTAGAACAGCGGTGGGGCACACCCCACCTGAATAGGAGGCACAGACCACATGGCTTGCAGAATAGGGATCACCACAGACCTAGAGGAACGGAAACAGCACTGGCAGTCTAGTTGCCGAGGTTTCCGCAACTGGACTGTCATCCAGTGCGGCCTAACCAAGTCGGCAGCAGACGCGATGGAAAAGCGGCTTGCCGATGAGCAAGGCTGCGAGGCACACCCAGGCGGGGCAGACAACGGCCAGAGCAACTGGTGCGTGTACAGGTTCGAGCACGACGGCTGCTCCTGATACCCTGAGGAACAGATTGCCCCCGCGTTGGCCCCGAGCATAGGCTCAGGGCAGCGGGGGCAACTCGGGGGAGGCAAGGGCGCGTTGCGGAGACGATAGGCCGTTTCGCTGGGTGAAGGGACACACCGGCGATGTTGAGGACGAACGTTGCGATCAACTGGCAGTGGAGGCCGCCCATGCTGAGAGCCTTCCGGCAGACGACGGCTACGAGTCGCCAACGGTACATCTCGGTCAGCATCAGGCTAGTTGGGGGCCTTGGGATTGAGGGGCGACAAGGGCAGCTTGGTGACCGGGCGTCCTGCCCCAATTTGCCGTATCCGCGACAGGGTACGTGAGCACCTACTGGAACTGGGCAATGGCCCAGACCTCTTCGTCGCCTATCTTCATTGCCTCGAAGTGGACTTCGCCGTGACCGATGGGTCCTCTCGAGCTCGTCTCCCAGGTGTCGAGCGCCTCGGTGCCCTCATGGGGCTCTCCCCACTCATCTCGGAAGCAATGCGTCACAGTGCTGGACTCCGGGACCCGCATGTTCGGGTGGAACCGTATTCCCAGGTCTT
>JAPPJA010000008.1 GCA_028874675.1 Chloroflexota bacterium | reverse complement strand
CACATTGGTGACAACGTGGGCAAATGAGGACTCCGTTCCGTTTGCCAGACTTGCTCTTGGGCAGGGCAGGTTTCAAACCTGCCCCTACCAAAAGATGACCGGGCTTCGCATTGAGACCGACAGCGGACGCCGCCTTGGCGCAAGTGCGCATCCCACGTTGGCTTTAGTTTAGGCCAGCTGACTAGACGTTCCGCAGCTTGGGGTCCAGCCGGTCCCGCAGCCAGTCGCCCAGCAGGTTCATGGACAGCACCGTTAGCAGGATTGCCATGCCCGGGAAGAAGGCCACCCAACAGGCCCGTACAATCAGGTCCCTGCCGTCGGCAACCATCAGACCCCACGCGGGTGTCGGACGGGGTATGCCCACTCCCAGGAAGCTTAGGCCCGCCTCCAGCAGGATGACCTGCCCCACCTCCAGCGTGGCCAGCACTATGATGGTATTGATCACATTGGGGAATATGTGCCGGGCAATGATTCTCCCGCTGGATGCGCCGGCAACCCGGGCCTTGGCGACAAAGTCCTGGTTCTTTAAGGACAGGGTCTCTCCCCGGACCAGCCGCGCGTATCTGACCCATAAGACCAGGGCAATGACAATGATCACCGTATGGAACCCGGGTCCGAGCACTCCCACCAGCACCAGGGCCAGCAAAACAGCCTGTATGGAAAGCTTGATGTCCACCAGCCGCATGATGACGTGGTCAATCCACCCTCCGTAATAGCCGGCAATCAGCCCGAGGGTGGTGCCCACGAAGCCGCCCGTGAGAATTGACACGCCGGCCACAATCAGTGAGACCCGGGCCCCGTGAATTACCCGGCTGGCAATGTCGTAACCTACCTTGTCAGTCCCCAAGGGATGATCCCAGGACCCGCCTTCCTGCCACACCGGGGGCGTCAGTCGCTCGGTTACCCTCCCCTCCAGGGGGTCCTGCAGCCAGGTGTTGGTGATCTGCGGCGCAAAAATGCCGGGCAGCGCCAGCACGAAAACCAGCACCGCCATCGGAAAAATCGGATACCGGCGGGCCGTCTCCCATATTCTGAACAATCTTCCGTTCCGACGAACTGGGATGGCAATTTCATTAACTGTTGCCATTTGGCAATCTCCTTGGAAAGCAGACCAATGGGCTTAAGGCTCCCGCTCCATCTAGGTAAGCCGGATTCTGGGGTCGAGGTAAGCGTAGAGAATGTCCACCAGCAATGCGACCAGCACGTAGATGAAGGCAAATACAACGACTACGCTCTGCACTACCTGGAAGTCGCGCGACCTGATGGCCTCAATAGCCAGCAAGCCCACTCCAGGGTAGGCAAACACCGTTTCGGTAATGACCGAGCCGGTAATCAGCCCGGCAAACTTGATGCCGAAATAGGTCAATGGGACCAGCGCCGCATTTCGCAGGCAGTGCTTCCAGATTATGATCCACTCCGGCAGACCCTTCACCCTGGCCATTTTTACGTACTCCGAGTCCAGCACGTCCAGCATGGCGGACCGGCTCAAGCGAAGTCCCGCAGCCAGGTTAAAGGCCCCCAGCGCGAAGGCTGGCAATATGAGATGGTGAATCCCGTCCCAGCCCCCGTCCCCTTTACCCGAGGTTGGGAATAAGTCCCAGTGAACGGCCAGGATCCAGACCATCATGATGCCCAGCCAGAAATTGGGCACCGCCTGCCCAAGCAGGGCGAAAATCTTTCCCCCAACGTCCCAGAAGGTATCTTTCTTCACCGCCGTGAGGATTCCCAGGGGAAGCGCCAGGGACACGCTGACCACCATAGCTACCACCGTAAGCTTGATGGTGGCCGGCATGCGCTGCAGAATCAGTTCCCCGGCCGTCTTGCCCGGCCACTTTACTGACTCTCCCAGGTTGCCCGAGAACACGTTGCCCACGTAAATCAGGTATTGAATGTGGAGCGGATCGTCCAGGCGCCAGTAATCCCGCAACCGCTGCACTTCATCAATGGTGGCCTCGGGAGGGAGCATCACATCGGTTGGGTCGCCGGTCGCCCTGGTGAGGGCAAAAATAATAATGCTGATGGCAAATAACGTAATGAGTGCGTGAAATCCACGGACGATGATGTATCTTTGCATGCTGCTCTTCCTTCCGGAAGCCCGTCATCGACCCTGACCTGGGTATCCCGGTTAAAGTGTTAATTTAATCCCCCTCCTCACCCACAACGGAACGAGAAGGGGGAATCTGCCCGTAGAATGATTTTGCCAATGATGCCTGTCGCTTTATTTGGTGGCAGGCACCTGGTTATGCCAGTAGTAGCCCCGGTTCAGGTAAACCCAGTCCTCGAGGACTTCGGGATTGACCGTAAAGTTGAACTTGAACCAGAACATGGGAATGGTCCAGTGCTGGTCATACCAGAAATTGGAAACCTCGCGACCGATGGCGTCGATCTCCGGCTGGGTCGTCTTGTCCAGGGTTTCCTGGTACTTTTCCTCGATGAAGGGGTGGGCGAAGTGGAAACCACTGGTATTGGAAGGAGCCTCCGTCCTTATGCGGTCATGAATCTTGCGGAAGCTGAAGACGTTGGCATAGACGTTGTGCTGCATCTGCTTCTCGCGCCGCTTCTTGGAATAGGCTCCTGAGTCCATGTCCAGGATGGTGGCCTCGATGCCCACCGGCCCCCAGTACTGGGGCATGGCCTCAACCGCAATGGGTGATTCCGGTTCACCCGAGGTCCGGTAGTTCACTATTTCGACCTTGATGGGGTTGTCTGGTCCGTAGCCTGCCTCGGCCAGCAACGCCTTTGCCGCTTCAGGGTCGTAGCCGTATTCTTCATCCCAGCGGGTATCCCACTCCGGGTTGTAAATGTTGCCGTCCAGCACCGGGTGGCAGCAGGCGGTAACGTGCATCCGCTCGCCCTCCCCCTTGAAGATGAACTCGTTCAATTCGTCCCGGTTGATGGCCTTGTTCATTGCCCTGCGCACCCGGACATCAGCCCACGGGGTTGTGGGGTCGAAGTCAGCGTCGCCAGGCATAAGGTACATACCACCAAAGAACAGGCTGAGCTGGCTGAAGGCCTGCTGGGCGGGTATTACCTTCATCCCGTTCTCGATGGCAGTCTCCTGCAGGTCCCGGGAAAGGGCGATGGCGTGAATCTCACCCGCCAGGAGTCCGGCCAGCCTGGTTGATTCTTCACCTATCCACCGGATCTCCATCTCTTCAAAGGGCGACTGTATGCGCCAGTGGTCGAAGGGTACCCGCTCGTAAACCACGCCCTCACCGAGATTGCGCTCCAGGTACTGATAGTAGCTGGTGCTGGCAGGTTTTA
>JAPPJA010000288.1 GCA_028874675.1 Chloroflexota bacterium | reverse complement strand
CTTCAATGGGAACTACGCGAACGTGGTTTTCAAGAAGATAACCAGAAATGTCGGTCACCCCTTCCATCTCGTTCAACTGGAGTTCCACAGCTTCCTGCAATTCAAGGCGGGTTTGTTCAAGGGAGCGGGCAAAGGCAGAAGTTCCCAGTTCCAGGCAAAGGCCGACCCATTGTCCTTCCTCCTGGCTGAACTCAAAGGTCACGACAATTATGTAGTCAGGGGAGCCCTGGGTATTGCGGTGGATGACGGCGACAGAGTCGCGCATGGCAGCCTCCGAGACCTTGCCTGCATTAGGCAATAGCAACCGATTTCTTGAAATACTATAGCACGGACGATGGACTGTTCCATTCAAACTCTAGGAGCGCTGCCCCAGGGTTTCGATTGCTTGAACGAGGTCGTCTAGTGGCATTGCTGTTGCCTCGCGCTTATGAAACTGGAGCAGTGGTTGGTAGCTCTTGGGTATGAGGACGATTCCTTGCCATAGAATGCCACATATACCATTTAATGTCATCCAAACATTGTCCCACTCCAGAGGCAGGGTTAGAATGTAGGCGCCTCTACTCCAAATTTGACATCATGCACAGGAGAAATCACCTAAACGTAGGGGCAGACCTATGTGTCTGCCCTGGCCCGACCGATATGAACATTCACAGCTATGAACGCCGCCGCCGTTCCATTCGCCTGAAGAATTATGACTATGCGCAGGCAGGGACGTATTTCGTTACAATTTGCGCCCAGGGACGGGAGTGTCTAATGGGGGAGGTCCAGGATGGTGAAATGTTGCTGAATGATGCCGGTCGAATGGTAGCTGAATGGTGGCTGGAATTGCCGTCGAAGTTTCCCGCGGTGTCACTGGACAGCTACGTCTTAATGCCTAATCACCTTCACGGGATACTCTGTGTCGAACAAAATGTTGATTGCATAACAGACCAGGGCGCACACGCCGGTGCGCCCCTACCAAGGTTGATTCAGTGGTTTAAGACCATGACTACCAATGCGTATATTCGGGGTGTTAAGCGTGGGGCATTCCAGCCATTCGAAAGGAGGCTGTGGCAACGCAATTACTACGAACACGTCATACGCAACGAGGGACAATTGGACTCTATTCGCCTGTACATTTCCCAGAATCCCGCTAAGTGGCACCTTGATCGCGAAAACCCTGCGTTCACGTAGGGGCAGACCTGTGTGTCTGCCCTGGCCCGTATCGGAGCCAGCGGCGTGCGGTGTGTGTTGGGCGGCCCAGACCTGTGTGTCTGCCTTGGCCCCATCGGAGCCAGCGGCGTGCGGTGTGTGTTGGACGGCCCGGGTCTGGGTCTGTCCCGCCCGCATCGGGGCCAGCACCTTAAATTCAGCCGAATTAACTAGAACTACCACAACGCAACGTCCCCCAAAAGGAGCATCACCATGGTTCAGCAAGGCCAGATTGACAACCTTCTCCGTGAGTCCGGGCAGATTCCGGCTCCGCCCCACGTTTCGGCGCAGGCGGCTCTGCAGGACTACGACGGGGTGTACGCCCGTTCCATCGAGGACCCCGAGGGGTTTTGGGCCGAGGCCGCCGAGGGGCTGCACTGGTTCCGGCGCTGGGATGAGGTGTTCCAGTGGGAGTACCCCAACTTCCGGTGGTTCGTGGGCGGGCAGACCAATATCTGCTACAACGCCCTGGACGTCCATCTGACCACCGAGCGGCGCAACAAGGCCGCCCTTATCTGGCTGGGAGAGGACGGGACGGAGCAGGTCTATACCTACGCCCGCCTGGCCCAGCAGGTCAATCGCTGCGCCAACGGGCTCAAGTCCCTGGGTGTGGGCAAGGGAGACCGCGTAGTAATCTACATGCCCCTGACTCCCGAGGGAGCCATAACCATGCTGGCCTGCGCCCGTATCGGCGCCATTCACAGCGTGGTTTATGCCGGTTTCAGCGTGGGTTCCCTGCGCGACCGGATTCAAGACGCTTCGGCCAAGCTGCTGATTACCGGCGATGTGGGCTACCGGCGCGGTAACAAGGTGGACCTGATCGGCATCGCCAACGAGGCGGCGGAGGGCTGCGACTCGCTGACCTCGGTGCTGGTCTGGCGGCGGGAAATGGCCCGGGAGGACCTGAAAGACGGGCAGGTGGACTTCGAGGAACTGCTGGCCAGCCAGTCCATCGAGTGCGAAGCCGAGGTGATGGACGCGGAAGACCCGCTGTACATCCTTTATACCAGCGGCACCACCGGCAAGCCCAAGGGCGTGGTCCACGTCCACGGCGGCTACATGGTGGGCACCCACTACCACTTCAAGAACTTCTGGGACGTCAAGGACAACGACGTCTTCTGGTGCATGTCGGATATCGGCTGGGTGGTTGGCCACAGCTATATCGTCTATGCGCCCCTGGTGGCCGGAGCAACCACCGTTTTTCGCGAGGGAGCGCCCGACTACCCCCACAACGCCATCTTCTACGAAATTATCGAGAAGTATGGAGTCAACGTAATCTTTACCGCGCCCACGGCGGTGCGGATGCTGATGCGCTACGGGGAAGAGTCGGCCAGGCAGTACAACCTGAGGTCGCTGCGGTTCCTTACCTGCGCCGGCGAGCCGCTGAATCCCGAGGCCCTGCGCTGGGCCTACGAGCACATCTGCGGCAGCGGCGAATGGGCGCACATTGTGGACAACTGGTGGCAGACGGAGACGGGCGGGCCGTGCCTGGGCACGATGGCCACCATGGAGACGCGCCCCGGCCGCGTGGGGCGGCCCCTGCCGGGGGCGTTGATGGACATCGTGGACCGCGAGGGACAGCCCATCGAGGAACCGGACAAGGGCGGTTTCCTGGTCATCAAGCGGCCCTTCCCCCATTTCTCCCGCACGGTATGGGGCGATCCCGAACGGTATGCCAGCACCTGGAACCAGATCCCCGGGGTATATTCCTCGGGCGACGTGGCCCTGAAGGACGCCGACGGCTACTACATGGTGGTGGGCCGCGCCGACGACGTGCTGAACGTGGCGGGTCACCGTATCGGCTCGGCGGAAGTGGAGAGCGCCCTGGTGTCCCATCCCTCGGTGGCTGAGGCGGCGGTAATCGGCAAGCCCGACGAATTGCGGGGCGAGGTGATTAAGGGCTTCGTGACCCTGCGAGTGGGCAATGATCCTTCGGACCTGATGATTGACACCCTTCGCAACCACGTTCGCGGCGTCCTGGGGCCAATCGCCGTACCTGCCGAGATCGAGTTCACCCCCGCCCTGCCCAAGACCCGCTCGGGCAAGATAATGCGCCGCCTGCTGAAGGCTACCGAGCTGGGCCTGGA
>JAPPJA010000248.1 GCA_028874675.1 Chloroflexota bacterium | reverse complement strand
TGCCCTTGCCGGTGTTCTTCAGCTCGCCGGCCATGTGGAGGTCGGCGTTCATGCGGGCCTTGAGCACCGGGATACGGCCCAGGCTCTCGAACTCGGTGGTGTGGGCGTCGTAGTTGAAGGCGCACGCGATCAGCACGTCGAACCCGCACTCGGCGGCTTCTCGCGCCGCCTCCACCAGGTCGGGGCGGGACACGGTGCCGAACTCCGGTCCGACGAAGATGCCCGCCCGCTTTTCCGGGCCGGACGGCGCTTCATCATCGTCATCGCCGCTGCCACCCTCAACGTACTTGCCCTCGGCGCAGACCAGCCGTCCTGGCCAGGGCGTCAGCGAGTTGAAGGTGATGCGGTCTTCCCTATGAGCCTGCTGGACGCCGGAGCGCTTCAGGTTGTCCAGGATAACTTGGCCGAAGTCGTAGCCGGTGTTGTAGCCATTACTGGGTTCGGCAATGTGGTCGATGACCTCGCCGTTCTCGTCCACTCCCAGCACCCGGTGGGGCGAGATGCTCTCTACGGTGAAGGGGCCGGCCACCCGTACCTTACTATTGTCAATGTAGGGCCTGTCGAAAAGGTACTCGAAGTCGGCCCGGGCGGCTATGGAAGCGTCAATCTGTCTCTGGAGTTCGATGCGGCGCTCCCACCAGAGGGCGTGGAGGGTGGCAGCCTCCTCCGGCCAGGACTCATCCGCATCCCGGGGGACCTCCCAGGCCTCCCAAGACTTGCCCAAGGCTGCATTCAGTTCCTCCCGCAGGGGTTCCAGTTCCTCCTGCGCCGTCTCCCAGATGACGTCAATCTCGGTATTCTGGGCAATGGCACCTATTGTGATATGGGGTGCCCGGTCATATACGAACCCCTGGCGCACGTTGCTATAGGTGGGCATCTCCGACGGGACTTGGCCGGAGAGTTCAGCCTCCTTGAGTTGTCCATCTTTGCTGTCTGCCAGCAGGTAGTAGGGATACCGGGCGCCCATGATGCGGGCGCGGGCCAGTGCTAAGGCGACGCGGGACGTGTCGATGGTAATCCATCGCCGCCCCCACTGTTCGGCGACGTAAGCTGAAGTGCCGGCACCACACGTGGGGTCTAACACCAAGTCACCAGGGTCGGTGGTCATTAGGATGCATCTTTCGACTACACGGTTAGCAGTTTGAACTACATAGGTCTTGCCAGTCGCACCTTGGGTGTCGCTCCACTGGTTCGTGAACTCCATGAGTGGATAATCGGAAAAAAAGAACTGGTAAGCCGGAATTCTTCCAGGCTTCCGGATTCTGTCTGCTTTCTTCAAACGTTCTATTCCCGAAGGAGTTGTCTTCCAACTATTGGCTCCGGGGGGATAACAATTTTCACCCTCAAATGAAAAACTGAAGTGACAACTTTCGGTATAACCGGAAGCGATTAGATCTGTGAGTCGGAAAGGAACGCTCCCTGGAGGAAGCCTCTTGTCATCAGCAAGCTCTTCCCTTGTCCAAGCTCTTTCAAGCCCAGATTCCAACTTCAGACTGCGGAATTGCGTATCCGAACCAACCGGACGGTTTTGGAACAACCTTCTGAACTTCAACGATCCCTTACTTTTCCCAAACCACAGGATGAAGTCACAGACATTTCCGATGTGAATTGGGTTTAGGGGAATCTTTGTACGAAATTGTATGAGAGAGATGAAATTCTCCTCCCCAAACACCTCGTCCATCAATGCCCGCACCCGGTGTACGTTCTCATCCCCAATCTGCACAAATATGGAGCCGGAATCAGCAAGCAGGTCGCGCGCTACGGTTAGTCGGTCCCGCAAATAGGTCAAATAAGAATGAACTCCGTCGCGCCAGGTGTCACGGAAGGCTTTCACCTGTTCCGGTTCCCGAGTAATGTGGTCAACCCTATCGCGGACGGTGTTGGTAGTGGTGGACCACTGGAAGTTGGAATTGAACCGGATGCCGTAGGGCGGGTCGATGTAGATGCACTGCACCCTGCCCTGCAATCCCTCCCGCTCGGATAGGGAGGCCATCACCTGCAGGCTGTCGCCCAGGATCATGCGGTTCTGCCAGTAGCCGTCGTGCTGGTAGAACTCGGTGCGGTCGGCGCCCTCGGGCAGCCCATTGAAGTCGGCGAACATGTCTATCTGGTGTTCTTCCGCCTCCCGGTTCTCCCTGGACTGGCGCAGCAGGTCGGCAATGAGGGCCTTGGGATGCACCTTCTCCTGGATGTACAGGGGTGGCACGTTGACCACCAGGTCAGCCAGGTCCTGCTGGTCCTTGCCCCGCCAGACCAGTTGGGGGTCCAGGTCGTGGTTGCGCCGCTCATAGGCCACCCTCAACGGCGCTTCCTGCTCCTCCCGCACCAGAGACTGGTACTCCGCCGTGGGGATGTTGGTGCGGGTCTCTCCCTCGTGGCGCAGGGTTTCAACCTGCTTGCCGGTAGCGGCGCGGGTGCGTCGTGGTCGGGGCATGGCTATTTCCCTCCCGTTGTGGGCAAAAAGGGATTGAGTAGGTTTGCGCCCAACCCCTGAACGTCCTGAATGTTACGAGTCACCAGTGTCAGGTTATGTACTTTAGCGGTAGCAGCCAACAGGCCGTCAACCACCGGGACATTTCGGATGTAGTACAACTGCCCCCAAACATCAGAAACTCTTTCATCTATGGGCAAAACTCTATGGGCATACCTGCGTGTGACGTCTTGTAGCCATTGCTCCAAAGCGGCACACTGCTGCGGGTCGCGGTCGCGGATTAGCTCGATTCCCCGGCGAATCTCGCCCAGCACTAGCACGCTCAGGAACAGTTCATCGTCTGAAACGCCGCTGTACCAGGCTGCCACGTTCTCGTCGCATCGGTCTCGTTTACGCAATTCTGAGACGACGTTGGTGTCGAGTAAATACACTAACGGGACTCGCTGGCATCATCATAAAGGAATGAAACATCGCGTCCGCTGTCTGGAGACCGTTCCAGGTCCAGGTCATCAAAGGATGGACCGGCCACCAGCATCTCCTTGAAGCTGAGTCCATCGTAACTCTCGGAATCGGAGGTGCTTTGCTGCTGCAATGTGTCTGCAATGAGCGCCCTCAACCCGGATTCGATGTCGTACACGTCGGTAAGCTCGGCGAAGGCCCAGCGCCCGTATTGCCCCAGGGCGTTGACGCCCGGGAGCCAGTAGGCTTCCATGGCGTTGTTCTTTTCCCGCACATCCTCGCCCCGGTAACCCTTGATTTCGACAATCAGGTTCAGCGGGTCGTCCTGTCCGTGGTCCACCTGCACAATAAAGTCGGGAATGTAGGTGCGCGGGGTCGAGCCGTAGAGGTAGGGG
>JAPPJA010000550.1 GCA_028874675.1 Chloroflexota bacterium | reverse complement strand
GCTCAAGCGCAACTGGGCCTTTCAGCGGGGCGAACTCATTACCATTTTCATCATGATGATGGTGGCAACCGCCATTCCCACTCGCGGCGTGGTCGGCATGTTGTTGCCCATGATCACCGGCACCTTCTACTACGCTACCCCCGAGAACGAGTGGGCCGAATTGATCCACCCCATCCTCTCGGACTGGCTGGTGGTGTACGACGCACCCGCCATCAAGGGGTTCTACGAGGGCACCAGCGGGCCGCTGCGCATTCCTTGGAACATCTGGTCGGGTCCCCTGCTCCGCTGGCTGGCTTTCTACGCCTCGCTCTACCTGATCCTCATTTGCGCCACAGTCATTCTGCGACGCCAGTGGGCCGAACACGAGCGTCTGGTCTACCCGCTTGTCCAGGTGCCCATGGCCATGCTCCAAGACGATGCCAAAGGACATCTCGTCAAGCCCTTTTTTAAAAACAGCATCATGTGGTGCGGTTTTGCCATCCCCTTGGCGATCAACAGCGTCAACGCCCTGCACCACTACTTCTACTTTATCTCGCCGATCGAAACCCAAACCAGCCTAGCGCTCTTTCGCAACAGTGTCACCCTGAGTCTCAGGCTCAATCTCTTGATGTTCGGCTTTGCCTACTTTATCAATACCAATATTTCCTTTAGCCTCTGGTTTTTCTACCTACTCCACCTGATTGAGAGGGGCACCTTCTCAATTCTGGGGATTCACAGTCCAGAAGAACTGGGCCCCTGGACCGGCTCTGGGCCCATAGGCGCAATTATGGGCCATCAAATGATGGGTGCCTTAATCACCCTCGTTCTCTTTGGTCTGTGGACCGCACGCCCCCATCTCAAGGCGGTCCTGCACAAAGCCCTAGGCAAGAATGCCTCAATAGACGATACCCGCGAAATCATGTCCTACAGGACGGCCGTCTGCGGTTTTTGCCTCGGCGTGGCCCTCATGGGATCCTGGCTGTGGAAATCGGGTATTCCCGGCTGGATCACGCCCTTTTTTCTCTTTGCCGCTCTGGTCATCTTCATTGGCTTGGCGCGCGTCATTGCCGAGGCTGGGTTGCCCACTGTAACCCCGGAGATGGTTCCGGCTGGTTTTGTCGTTTCTGGAGTCGGCGTCCCCGCCTTGGGCACCAAGGGCATGATCGCCACCGGGTACACCCTGGCTTGGGCCGGCGACCTGCTGGTCTTCATGGCCGCGCCCCTGGCCAATAGCCTGCGCCTGGGCAGTGAGACGACTAGAGGCCAGCGGGCCCTGCTCGGAGCCATTGTCGCGGCCATGCTGATCAGCTTGGTGGTCTCCACTTGGTTCCTGCTCTACCTAGCCTACCGCGACGGAGCGCTGAATCTCCACCGCCAGTACTTTGGCACCTTTGCCACGTATCCCTCGAGTTTCGCCGCCCAAAAACTGGCCAATCCCACCGGACCGAGTCTGAGCGGTTGGCTGTGGACCGCAGTGGGCGGTCTGATCATGGCGGGCCTGATGGTCGCCCGCCACAAATTTATCTGGTGGCCCTTTCACCCCCTCGGATTTGCCGTCAGCATGGGCTGGGCCATGGTCAATATCTGGTTTTCCGTCTTCCTGGCCTGGATGATAAAGATGCTGGTACTGAAGTACGGCGGCCCAGCCCTGTACCAAAAGACCAGACCGTTTTTCCTCGGGATTGTGCTGGGGCAATTCGTCGTGGGCGGCCTGTGGCTGCTCATCGACGGTTTTACCGGTATGGTGGGCAATCGCGTTCCGGTCTATTGATTAACGGAGGAAAGACCATGGCAGATTTGAAAGTCGCCGTCATCGGCTGCGGTGGCCACGCCCAAGAGCACTTCCGCATGATCGCCGCCGAACCCCGGCTGCACCTAGTGGCCATCAGCGAAATCGACGGCAAACGGCTGGAGCAGAATCGCCGCCAATGGAAGCCCGAACGCGCCTTTTCCGACTACCGCCGGATGCTCGATACCTGTACTGTGGATCTGGTCCACGTCTGCACCATGCCCGGCCACCTTACGCCCATTGCCATTGACTGCCTCCAGCGCGACTTGCACACCTCCTTGGAAAAACCCCCGGGCATGAGTGCAGCCGATACCGAGGAATTGGCCGCGGTTGCCCGCCGCAGCAAAGGCGAGAACATGGTCTCCTTCAACCGCCGCTACTTCCCCCAAGTCTTGGCCGTCCGCCGCCTAGTGCAGCAGCGGGGCGGGCCAGTGCACTGCGCCGCCACGTACAACAAGCACCTCGATCTGATAGGCTCCAAGGCTTGGGCCCACCTCACGCCCCCTTCGATTATCTGCGACGCCATCCATCACGTCGATCTGCTGCGCTGGCTGGCCGGCCGCACTCCCACTGAAGCGGCTAGAGCTACGGCCGTGTACTCACTGATCGAACAGGGCGAGCGCGACGGGGCCGGCCGCCACAACGCCGTCATCCACTTCGACAGCGGCGTTATCGCCACCATGATGCACCACAGCGGCGTGGGTTTTCGCATCCGCCGCGCTGAGGTGCACGCCGAGGATTTCTCCGCGTACCTCGACCTCAACGAAACGCCTCAGTGCGAACTGTACCAAGCCGTCGATCAGGGCCGTGGCCAAGGTGCCCGCGGAGAACCCTATCGAGGCGAACTGGATCTCGAACCCACCGGAGGTCCTCATTTCGACGAGACCCGTCACTTTGCCGACTGCATCCTCGGGGCTCAGACCCCTTGGTCCACCCTTGAAGACGCTGTCCACACCATGCGCCTGGGCGAGGCCATTGGCCGCGGCCACAAAGGACCGATCTGACACTTCGTTTTCTTTGGTCTATTGCGGCTAAATCACTATGTTGAGGGACAAATTGTAAAACGCCGTCGCCAAAAACTCCGGTAAATCCCGTGTGCAAACCGCAAGTGCTTTCCGGTATACCACTGGTCTCATGCTCCCAAATCCAGGCGCGCTGCTACCAGCATTGCCGTTCAATCGCGTCTTTGGTCCGCTCTGGGCTCGCGATCCTGTGCTTGGCACCGGCAAGCCTTTGCGGACAAGAGGATCGGGATAGGCCGGAGCAACCCCATTTGGGTCCGCAGCGCCTGCTTCCGGGCCAGCCCTTTGTGGGGCGTTTTGGCGAAATGCGCTACCAAAACTACGGCTCGGCGGAATATCCCCGGCAGCCTCCCTTCACCACCACGTTGCGGCCGTTCTACAGCGTGCTGGGAGATCGCCTACTCTACGGCTCCGAGGCCATCAGTTGGATCGAGCGCCGGGGTCGCGGCATTGAGCGCGGGTTTACCAGCCTAGACGAGGTCAGATTCCACGGTGAAGTACC
>JAPPJA010000172.1 GCA_028874675.1 Chloroflexota bacterium | reverse complement strand
GTTGCCAGCGTCCTGGAAGACTATTGAGCGGATTCAAAAGGGGTTAACACGAAAGGGGCTTCCCACTCGAGAATGTCCTTCATCCAACTGGCATATACGATAGCTCGAAGGCGAATCGCCACGGCGTGGAGGCTGGAACTTGTGCTGTTCATGGGCATCCTGCTTTCGGTGGCGCTTCTCTCCAGCAGCGTAGTTTTTTCGGACCTGCTGGCGGAGGCCGCCCTGCGCCGCGCATTGCGCGAGGCCCCGGCCAAC
The DNA here is from genome assembly GCA_028874675.1 of Chloroflexota bacterium. Taxonomy (GTDB): domain Bacteria; phylum Chloroflexota; class Dehalococcoidia; order Lucifugimonadales; family UBA3495; genus Bin22. The sequence continues at coordinate 3,039 of JAPPJA010000172.1, read as the reverse complement.
GAGGCCAACTTCTGGGTCCGCATCTTCCTCAACCTCGAAGAACCCTCCATCGCCGAAAGCCGTCCCTCGGTTTACCAGACCAGCACGGAATTTGTGGACGACCGGGTAACGGGCGTCTTCGAGCCCTACGTGGAGGACCACGCCCGGCTGCTGGAAACATCCACCTTCTTCTTCACTGGCGACCCCAGATTCAGCGTAGAGCAGGAAACCCGACCCCGGGGTCGAATCCAGCACATGACCCGCCTGTTCGACGAGGACCGGAGCGTACTCCTGGAAGGTCGTTGGCCCAGGGACGCCACTGCCGCCGGCGGAGACATGCTGGAGGTTGCAGTAGAAGAGAACGGGGCCCAAATGGTAGGCTTGAACCTGGGCGATACCCTGTCGGTCCACCCTGCCACCGGCAACACGGAAACCAAAATTATTGACGTCCGCATTGTGGGCATTTTCGAAAGAATCGACCCCGAGGACGATTTCTGGTTCGGGCGCGACCACAACTTCAGCAATCACAACGGTGAATGGCCCACCATTCCCATGTTCACCACCGAGTCGGCCATTTTGCAGCGGGTGGGCACGGAATACCCCGGCATTTACTCCAACGTTACCTGGATCTATGACCTGGACCGGCAGGGCTTCAGCTTTGACCAGGTGGATGAAATACAGCAGTCCATCCGGAACATGCGTTACCAACTGGTCTCCCGCCTGGATAATTCCACCGTATCGCTGAAGCTGGACCGGCTGCTGGACGAATACTCGGAACAGCTAATCCTGTCTCGAATCCCCCTTTACCTGATGGTTTTCCTGGTGGTGGGCATCCTTGCCTACTACCTGGCCCTCGTGTCCGCTTTGACCATCCGCTCCCGCAGCGCCGAAATCGCCATGCTCAAGAGCCGGGGCACCACCACCCTCCAGGTGGCGCTGATGATATTCGTGGAAGGCTTGTTGCTTGCGATTCCCGCCCTGATAATCGGCACGCTTTTGGCCGCTCCCGTGGCGAGCCTGCTGGGCAGCCTCTTCTTCGACGTGCAGAGAGACGGAATCATAATCGCCCTGTCCGGGCGCGCCTTTCTGCTTGGCGCGGCCGGCGCCCTCCTCGCCGTTGTTGTGCTTACCCTGGCCACCCTGGTGGCGGCAAGGCAGAGCATTGTGGAATTCAGGCAGGCCGGCGCCCGGCCCGCCCGCGCTCCCCTGCTGCACCGCTACTACCTAGACTTCCTGCTCCTGGCTCTCATCGCAATCATCTGGTGGCAAATCCAGAGCCGCAGCTCCTTCCTGCTCCGGCCCGTGGGTCGGGGCGCGCTGGAAATCGACTTCACCCTGCTCCTGGGGCCCGTCCTGGCGCTGCTGGCCCTGGGACTGATAGTGCTGCGGTTCTTCCCCCTGGCCGTCGCCCTGTTGGCCCGGGTAATAGAACCCATCGGCCCCGTGTGGCTGGTCCAGGGCATGCGCCGCGTCGGCAGGGACCCCATCGCTCCGGGCAGCCTGGTGGTGCTGCTGATGCTGGCCACCGCGCTGGGCGTAATCGGCAGCGCCTTTGGGTCCACCCTGGAACGCAGCCAGGAAGACCGGGCCCGATACCAGGTGGGCGCAGACGTCCGGGTCCAGCATGCCGGGCATCGCCTGCCGGTATCTTCCCTGGGCCTCGACCAGGTCCATACCAGCGATATCCCGGGCCTGCGGATAGCGGAAGTTTCCCGTATGACGGGCAACCTGCTCACTCAGGGATTCAGCAGCCAGCGCTTCGACCTGCTGGCGGTGGACAGTTCCAGGTTCGCGCAGGTCGCCTGGTTCCGTCCCGACTTCGTCGATGGCCAGACACTGGGTTCCCTGATGCGGTCAATCCAGACGCCTCCCGGACTCTCCAGCGACCAGCAGCCCGCCGAACTCCAGATTTCGCGGGCAATACTGCCAGGCGTGGGCAGCGGCATACCTCTGCCCGAAGGGACCACTGCCCTGTCCTTGTGGGCCAACCCGGGCCAGCCAAGAGCCCGCCTGGGTATCGGGGCCAGAATTCGGGACGGACGGGGCTACACCTTCGATGCCCTCATAGGAGAGCCCGGCGAGGCTGGCTGGCAGAAGGTCTCGGGCGAACTCCAGCCCCGCCCAACCCGGGGCGGCAGGCAACCCATTTTAGTGGAGCCTCCCTTCACCCTGGTGAATCTGCAGGTGTTCAGCCGGTTCGGCCTCAGCGACCCGGGCGTGGTCTTCATGGATGACCTCGTGGCTGTCACTCCCGAGGGCGAAGTTTCCATCGCCGACTTCCAGTCCCTGGACAACTGGCAGGTGGTGGAAGACTACACCCGCCCCGGGCTGTATGCGCTGGAGTCCAGTGAAGCGGTGGGCCGCGAGCCCGGGCGCCGGTCTGCGGCGTACAGCTGGGCCCCCGGCGGGGTAAGCCTGAGAGCAATTCGGCCCGGCCCCTCGGACTCGCCCCTGGCCGCCATCGTTTCCCCTCAGATTCTTGAAGCCGCCGATGCCCGGTTGAACGACGTCATCAGCGTGGGCACCTCGAATGCCGCCTTTCCCATCAAAATCGTCGCGGTGGCCGAGTACTTCCCCACCCTGGACCCGCGCTCCCAGCCCTTCATGGTGATCGACCAGGCCGCCTTCAACCTGTACGGCGACCGCCTGGGCCGGCGGCCCGGTTCCGGCCCCAACGAAGTCTGGGCCTCCGCCGAGGATGAGCAGGGCGCGGCAGACTTCCTTACCGCTGTCCTGGAAGACATGGGAGTGCCCGTGGAGAGCTCCTCTACCGCTTCGGAGGAAATCCGGCAGCGGGTGGAACAGCCCCTGGCCAATGCCAGTTGGGGCGGTCTTCTGGCCCTGATGTTCCTGGCCCTGGTGCTGGCCAGCGCTTCCGGCGTGGTCCTCTTTTCCTACGTGGACACCGGGGAGCGCCGCACCGAATTCGCCCTGCTGCGCACCCTAGGTTCCTCAACCACGCAGTTGAACGGCATGGTATGGTTTAACCTGCTGTTGATGGTGGTTTGCGGCGTCGTCCTGGGAACCTGGGCCGGTCAGCAGATCGGCGCCACCCTGCTG
>JAPPJA010000389.1 GCA_028874675.1 Chloroflexota bacterium | reverse complement strand
CTTCAAGGAGGAGAACAACTGCGACCGACTGGTAATGGCCTGGTGCGGGTCCACCGAAAAGTTCATGGACGAAACCGAAGCTCACCAGGACATCGAGGGCTTCGTGGGAGCCATGCGCGACAACAATGCCTTTATCGCTCCCTCCATGCTTTACGCCTACGCAGCCCTCCAGGAGGGCATTCCCTTCATTAACGGCTCGCCCAGCCTGACCGTGGACATTCCGGCCCTGGAAAAGCTGGCCACCGACTGGGGCGTACCCATCTGCGGCAAGGACTTCAAGACCGGACAGACCCTGGTCAAGACGGTCATTGGCCCCATGCTCAAGGCCCGCATGCTGGGCATGGACGGCTGGTTCTCCACCAACATCCTGGGTAACCGGGATGGCGAGGTTCTGGACGAACCCGAAAACTTCCGCACCAAGGAAGAGTCCAAGCTGGGCGTGCTGGAATACATCCTGCAGCCGGAAATGTACCCGGACCTTTATGAGGACGCCTACCACAAGGTACGCATCAACTACTACCCGCCCCGGGGCGACAACAAGGAAGGCTGGGACAACATTGACATCTTCGGCTGGCTGGACCGCCGGATGCAGCTGAAGATCGACTTCCTCTGCTCCGACTCCATTCTGGCGGCGCCGCTGGTGCTGGACCTGGTGCTCTTCATGGACCTGGCCCATCGCGCCGGGTTGTCAGGAATCCAGGAGTGGCTGTCCTTCTACTTCAAGAGCCCACAGCACGCGGCTTCGGTCTATCCGGAACACGACCTCTTCATCCAGCAGACCAAGCTCAAGAACACCCTGCGGTGGCTGATGGGCGAGGACCAGATTACCCACCTGGGAATGGAGTACTATCGCGACTCCAACGTGCCCGTAACCGTCGAGGCCGACTAGCTTCCATTGTACGAAGGCAGATGGCCCGACTCCTGGCGCCCAACGGGACAGTCCGCGCGGCTGTCCCGTTCCTCTGAAAGCTACTCCAGCCCCGATTGTCCCGGTATCAGCCGCCTTCCCGCTGCACTGGGAGAGTCACATTGACGTGAAAATGGTGGAGACTGCCCCCTATATCACTCTTGAAGAACTGGCAGGCCTCTTTGAGGTGATTCTGTTTGACTCCGACGGCGTTCTGGTGAGCTGGTCTTGCGCCGTTACCCACGCCCCTGAAGCAATCGACTTTCTCAACTCTTCGGAGAAGCAATACTTCGTGCTGACCAACGATGCATCCATGACTGCCGCTACCCGCGCCGCCCGATATGCGGAGTTGGGCCTGGCCATCGACGCCGGCCGGATAATCTCGTCCGGAATGCTCCTGACCGCCCACTTTGCGAGGCATGGTCTCCGGGGCGCCCGGTGCGTGGTGCTGGGCACGGAGGACAGCATCAGCTTTGTTGAGGATGCTGGTGGCGTAGTGGCTCGCAGTGAAGCCGATTTCGACGTTCTGGTAATTGGAGACCAGGATGGATTTCCCCTGCTGGAATTTACGGGCAATGTCCTGGGCGCCCTGTTCCGCAAGATAGCCAGCGGCGAGATTCCCCATCTGGTCCTTCCCAATCCTGACCTGTACTATCCTGTAGGAGATGGCTACGGATTCGCCAGCGGGGCTATAGCCGCCATGTTTGAATCGGCCCTGGCTCAGCGCTTTCCTAACCAGCCAGGACTGACCTTTTCCCGCCTGGGCAAGCCGCATCCCGAGATTTTTGAGGAGGCAATGCGCCGCAGCGGCGCCCGCAACATGGTCATGATCGGAGATACCCCCGGAACCGACATTCGTGGGGCCAACAACACGGGTATTGCGTCGGTGCTGGTGGATTCGGGTACTGCGCCGATAGACCTTTCAACGCTGCCCCCTTCAGACATGCCAGCATACCGGCTCAAGTCGCTGGCGCTCTGAGAAGGCAATCGGCTGAGGGCCGCGCCTGCGTGAGGAGCAGAGGCTGACGGAGGCGGGTCACACGGCCCCATAAGCCGCCACCAAGTTTGAGGGTGGCCGGGCCACCGGGAAACCAGGTGCAAAGGAGAGGTGGAGCCGGTGAAGGGAGTCGAACCCTTGACCTGCGGTTTACGAAACCGCTGCTCTGCCACTGAGCTACACCGGCAGGGAGAAGCAGAAAGTTACCGTTCCCAGTATAACATTTCAGATGCGGCCGCTTCACCGCACCCCCTATCATGCCCCCGAACGCCCCACGGCCCACGCGTGCCTGTCACACAGTGGGTTCGCCCAATCCCCCATACTCCGCAGGCTGGGCCTCATCTTCGCCCGGCCAGGGCGGCAAGGTAAAGCACAGGAACCTCAGGTCGGCGCCCTCATCGGCGCAAAATTGAAAGGCCCACCCCGTGGGTATGACCAGGGCATCCCCAGCCGCCACCGAAACAGCGGAAACCAAGGCCGGCTCGGCCGCATCAGGTGGACAACGCCATACCTGGCCTCTCCCCTCAAGGACGTACCACACCTCTTCCACAGTCTGATGGTACACCGGCCTGGAAACCTGCCCTGCTCCCAGGGTTACTTCCACCATGCTGGCGCCCCTGGAAAGGTGTCGAGCGCCGATCAGCAGCCGGATTTCCGATCCGTCCGGGGCTATGACTTCCGGTTCAGGGGAGCGTTGGCTTAAGGGTGGTATGTCTGTCTCGGATAGTTTGCAAGTCATTGGTTTCCCTCTTGCAATGGATAACTGAAGGGGGCAGATCGCTATTCGGTTTCCCAAAAGGGCAAACGGCCCAGGGCGGTTTCCAGAAAAGAAAATCCCGGCCCCGTGCACTTGGGTTGGGGGCCGGGAGCAGTCTGAAATATTGGGGAGGAGGTTAGGAAACCTGCGGCTTTCGCCCCTTTCGGTCCAGGAAGTCCTTGAAGCCCTCTTCTACCGTCAGGCCGCGGAAACGACCCTGGCGGGAATTAACTTCGCTCCAGAACTGGTCCTCCATGGGCTGACCGGTGTGCTCCAGCAGCATCTGCTTAATGTTGGCCACGCCCTCCGCCCGGTTCTTGGCGATGCCGGAGGCAACCTCAACGGCCTTGTCGATCAGTTGGTCACTGGGCACCAGGTGGTTCAGCAAGCCGATGCGGTAGGCTTCCTCGGCGAACACCTCTCTTCCGCTGTAAAGCAGTTCCTTGGCCCGGGGCCAGCCAATCAAGTTCGGCAGGCTCCAGGTGGCGTTCATCTGACCGTAGTTGACGGCCAGGAAGCGGAAACTGCTCTTGTCGCAGCCGATCAAAAAGTCCATAGAGGTAGCCATTACCGTGCCGCCGCCGTAGCACAGGCCATTGACGGCGCCGATTATGGGCTTGGGGCAGCTGGCCATGCG
>JAPPJA010000497.1 GCA_028874675.1 Chloroflexota bacterium | reverse complement strand
TGGCGGCACAGGGCGCTCCCGTCATGACGGTCTGTCCCACGGCCCCCATCGGCCCCGGCGATGCTAAGCCCACTCCCACGGGGAGGATAGTTCTGGACTTCATCGAGCGGCGGATGCCCGCTTACGTCGATACCGGGCTGAATTTTGTGCACGTTAAAGACGTGGCGGAAGGCCACCTGCTCGCCTTGGAGCGGGGTGAGCCTGGCAAACGTTACCTGCTGGGCAATGCTGAAGGAAATCTGACTCTCAGGCAGGCCTTCAGTATTCTATCTCATTTGACCGGTGTCCCGACCCCCCGCGTTCTCCTGCCGCGCCCAGCGGTTTTGTCGGCGGCGTGGTTGAGCAAGGCGGGGGCCGGGCTGCTGGGGAAGCCTGCGCCGATACCCATGGAAGCAGTAAGGATGTCCGCCACCCGCATGTGGGTTGATCCGTCCTGGACCGTCCGCGAGCTGGGAATGCCCCAGACTCCGGTAACGCAAGCATTTGAGGACGCAGTCCGGTGGTTTACCGCTCAGGAAAAGAATTGCGGACTCGACTGACGCAGTAGAACGGGATGTTTCCACCAGGGTGGAATTGCGGGATGTGTTATACCGAATCCCACCACTATGAAAACTGCGCTCTATTGGTTTCCGAGAGGTCCGCTCCTGTTTTCGCAGTTGGCGATGGTCCTGGCAGGGATATGTTTTGTCTAAGTAAATTAGGGTTAAGATTGGCGGCAATAATTAGCGGGCCTTGATACGGTTGGGTGAAGAGGTAGAGGAGATGGACTTGCTCTTGTTTGGGGTTTGGCCGATACTGCTCACCGTGCTGGTATGCTTCTTCGTGGGCTGGCTCTTGCCCGGGGTGCATGCCCTAGTGGGTGTTGGCCTGGGGCTACTGATGGGGGTTGTTAATATGTGGTCAGGGGCGGCAGGGGTTAGGATAGCCGTCAGCTTAGACCTTTTCGAGCAAGACCTCGGGGCTGCTCTTGTTGGTTCCACTCTTGCTGTTCTCTTAGCCGCTTGTCTCCCGGTAGGGGGTATGTGGTTTTATAGCTGGCTCCGGTCAGGCAGAGACACCCTCAAACAATAGCCTCCTTCTGCAAACCGGGCCTGATGCGAACGACAGTCACCTTCAGAAATTGACTGACCAGTGATGGGAGGCCTGGTTTCCACGTTGGTTGAACACAACAGGAAGAGACTTATCCGCCAGGCGCTGGATCGTACCCAGCGTTATTTCTTCCGGACTCAACACGAGGAGGGATACTGGTTGGGGGAACTGGAGTCCAATCCGACCATGGAAGCGGAGTACGTCATGCTCACGCATTTCATGGGATCGGTTGAGGGCGGCAGGATTCCGCGAATTGCCGAGGACATCCGCCGCAGGCAGTCCCCCGACGGCTCCTGGCGAATGTATTACGGTGCGCCGGGCGATCTCAGCACTTCCATCGAGTGCTACTTTGCGCTGAAACTCGCCGGCGATTCAGCCGAAGCGCCCCACATGGCAAGGGCGCGAGAGTTCATCCTGGCCAAAGGGGGCCTCCCCAGGGCGCGCGTCTTCACCAAGATTTGGCTGGCCCTTTTTGGACAATGGGACTGGAAGGGTACTCCCGCCATGCCACCGGATATGCTGCTGTTGCCCAAGTGGGCGCCGTTCAACATCTACCGCTTCGCCAGCTGGGCACGAGCCACCATCGTGCCAATGACCATTATCCTCACTCTCCACCCCACGCGACCTCCCCCGGAAAGCGCCTGGGTAATGGAACTCTACCCGGACGGCCCGGCCAACTCTACCTTGTCCCGCTGGCGGGCAAAGCCCTTTTCCCAGAGGGGTGGATTCCTGGTTCTGGACCAGGCCATACGAATATACCGAAACCTGCCGCTTATTCCCGGCAGGAAAAGGGCTCTAAAGGCTGCCATCGACTGGATAGTCAGCCACCAGGAGGCCGACGGTTCGTGGGCTGGGATACAGCCTCCCTGGGTCTACTCCCTTATCGCACTGAGCGCCATGGGTTTCTCCCTTGATCACCCCGTAATCAAGAAGGGACTAGACGGCTTCAGGGGCAAGTGGAGCCTTCCCTCGGAGGGCGGCGAATCCCTCAGGGTTCAGGCGTGCCTTTCACCGGTTTGGGATACTTGCCTGGCCATGCGGGGCCTTCTGGACTCAGGAGTGCCAGCCAAACACCCCGCCATCCGGCGTGCCGCAGACTGGCTTATGGGACGGGAGATCCGGGTGAAGGGCGATTGGGCCATGTGCAGGCCAAACCTGGAACCCAGCGGGTGGGCTTTCGAATTCGATAACGTAAACTATCCGGATATAGACGATTCTGCCATTATTGTAGGAGACCTAGTCTCCACAAGAATGGTCTGTGCCTCCAAAGAGCAGGAGCGGACTTCGGCGATTAGCCGCGCCGTAACGTGGCTGACCGGCATGCAGTGCTCCAACGGCGGGTGGGCTGCCTTTGACTGGAATAACGACTCGCGTCAACTCGCGAATATACCCTTTGCCGATTTCGGCGAACTCCTCGACCCACCCAGCGCAGACGTAACGGCGCACGTTCTGGAGATGTACGGCAGGCTGGGTTATTCGCTGGAACATCGTACGGTAATTCGTGGCCTTGCCTACCTATGGGACCAGCAGGAGCATGATGGTCCCTGGTTTGGCCGATGGGGTGTCAACTACATTTACGGTACTGCAGCCGTACTACCGGCCCTGGAGGCTTTGGGCGTCGACATGACCCAGCCACGGGTGCGCCGGGCTGTCCAGTGGCTCCTGGCGCGCCAGAATCCCGATGGCGGGTGGGGCGAGACCTGTGCCAGCTACGTCAACCCGAGCCTGCGTGGGCAGGGCGAGAGCACCCCGTCCCAAACTTCCTGGGCACTGATCGCACTGATCGCCGCCGGGGAGGCGGGTCACGATGCGGCCGGCAAGGGCGTTGACTTTCTACTTGAACGTCAGCGGGAAGACGGGACATGGGACGAGCCCCAATTCACGGGCTGCGGATTCCCGGGCTATGGCCCCGGCGACCGGCCGGAGAACATTGGATCACTCAACGACGGCAAAGGACAAGGCCCCGAACTGGGAGCGGCCTTCATGATAAATTACCACCTGTACCGCAATTATTTTCCCCTGTGGGCGTTAGGCAGATACGGGCGGGCCCTGCGGGTCCAGCAGTAAGCCGCCACTCGCCATTCCCTTTATCGGTACCATGCATAGTGTCTCTTCCGTAATGGACGAACGGCTAGCTAAGACAGTCCTGGAATCCCTAGTACTACAACGACGAGTTATGCTGGTAATATGAAGGGATGAAACAAATGGT
>JAPPJA010000237.1 GCA_028874675.1 Chloroflexota bacterium | reverse complement strand
GGCTGGAGGCGGCTGGTTGTTGAAAAGCCCTTCGGGACCGATCTGGCTTCAGCCCGGGATTTGAACGACATCGCCCACTCGGTGTTTCGGGAAGACCAGGTTTTTCGCATCGACCACTACCTGGGCAAGGAAACGGTGCAGAATCTGCTGGTGTTCCGCTTCGCCAACGCCATCTTTGAACCGGTCTGGAATCGCAATTACATTGACCACGTTCAGATAACCGTGGCGGAAACCCTGCGGATCGACGAGAGGGGAGAGTACTACGACCAGACCGGCATCCTGCGGGACATGTTCCAGAATCACCTGCTCCAGCTGCTGACCCTGGTGGCCATGGAGCCGCCCCATGCCTTTGAGGCGGAGGCGCTCCGCAATGAGAAGGTTAAGGTCCTCAGCGCCATCCGGCGGATTCATGCCGAGGACGTGGGACGCCACGCCATTCCGGGCCAGTATCGCAGCTACCGCGATGAGCCGGGAGTTTCTCCCGATTCGGAAACGGCCACCTACGCTGCCCTGCGCCTTCACGTGGACAACTGGCGCTGGCAAGGGGTGCCGTTTTATCTGCGTTCCGGCAAGGCGCTGCGCAGCAAGTCCACCGAAATCATTATCCAGTTTCGCAATCCGCCCCATATGCTTTTCCCCCTGGCGGAGGACGAGGACATTCCGGCCAACACCCTGGCGATATTCGTGCAGCCGGACGAGGGCTTTCACCTGGAGTTTCAGACCAAGACGCCGGAAGCGGGACTTCAGATGCGCAAGGCAGAGCTGGAGTTTCACTACCACGAGGCCTTCAGCGGACAGGCCATCCCCGACGCCTACGAGCGACTGCTGCTGGATGCCCTGAACGGGGACGCCTCTCTTTTTACCCGGGCGGACGAAATCGAGCAGGCCTGGGGCATCGTAGATCCCATAATCTCCGGCCTGGACCTCCCGCAGGCGCCCCGCCCCTATTACTACTCCGAGGGCAGCTGGGGCCCCGTGGAGTCTGACCGATTCCTGGGCGCAGACGGACGAGCGTGGCTGTCCGGCGGCAGGTCACGTTGAAGGGGCAGTGTCCCGCCACCATCAAGACAATAGCGAAGCCGAGAGTCTAAGCTGCCCTGCCTTATTCACATTCCCCAGTAGTAAGACGCTCAGCACACTGCTGGCCACCCCAGCAATCCGGAAGTCCGGCCCCATCGTATGCTAGAATTACCAATGTCCCAAGAGACGGATGGTCTAGAGTCAAGGGACGGTTGGCTTACACTTTTGTACGGGGGTATTCCCAATGAGAATTTTGAAGCGACGCCTTGGCTCGCCCGGGCGTCGGCCGCTTAAGCCGGTGGCGCTGGTCTTTTCGACGCTGTTGCTGGTACTGGCCCTGGCCTGTGGAGCCGCTGACGAGCCGGTGGCGCCCGCTGCGCCAGCCAGCGACCCCAGCCCAGCGGTCCAGTCTCAGCCCGTCGCGCAGCCGGAGACACCGGTGAATAGCGCTCCGGCGAGCAACCCGCGGCGGCCACCGCAACAGAGAGCATGGCCAGGACGGAACCAGCGCCTGCCACGGGCAGCCAGCAGCAGCAGCCGCTGATAGTACAGCCGTCGGTCAAGCAAATGCCAGTTGAGCAACCGGCCGCTGTGGAAGCCATTCCTGAGAAGGCCATGGAAGAGCCGCCGGCGCCGGCGGCAGATACCGTAGAGTCCCAGCCCGAGCCTGTGGTGAAAGCCATGGAAACGCAGGCAGAACCCGCCTCCGAGCCCACCGATGCTGTGCCGGCAAAGCAGGAAGCCGCTCCGGAACCGGTCCCCGCTGAACCCACGCCCGCGCCGGTGGTGGTACCCGCGCCGGCTCCCACGGCAGCCCCCGCGCCCGCGCCGACGGAGGCGCCGGTGGTCCAGGAGCCTTTGCCCGACATTGGAAACCAGGTAGGCAACCGGATGCCGGACTTCACCCTGGAGCTGGTGGGGGGAGCCACCGTTTCAGTATCCAGCCTGGTGGATTCGGGCAAACCCGCCTTCCTGTTCTTTACTTCCTCTACTTGAGGGCAGTGCGCTGCCGAGTTGCGGCAGATGAAGTCCATCTACCCGGAGTACGCTGAACAGGTTAACTTTTTTGCGGTCGCAGTTTCCAAGTCCTTTGACAATCTGGACCGGCTGGAGAACCAGCGCCAGAAGCAGGGGTATCCGTGGCCGGTGGCCAATATAGTTGAAGAGAGCGATGCTTTATCCGCGCTGAATGTTTCCTACCAGTCCACCAAGATTGCTTTTGACTCCCGGGGTGTAATTACTTACCGGGACGGCTTTGGGGGCGGCAGCTCCAGCACGTGGCACCAGGTATTTGCAGAGTTGGCCAACTAGCAGCTATGCCTGGAAAGAATTGGCCGGGAACCTTCCCTTCGGCCGGTGATATGAACAATGGCCCGGAGCGGCAATACTCGTCCGCTCCGGGCGATGGAATCAGCAGACAAATTGGAAGACATGGCTATACATTGCAGAGCGATGTACAAATGGCCATTCATAAACGCAGGTAAATGAACAAGAATGGTTGGATTGGAAAAGTCCTGCTGGGGCTGGCAATATTAGTGCCAGCGGCGGGCTTTGCGGCCTCCGCTTTCCTTTCCTTCAACGGTCAGTCCCTTCCTTTCTTTTCATTCAACGATCCTCGTGAAGCCGAGGAATATGTTCTGACGGCTTCGGATTTCCCTGAGGTCCAGGATACGGGCAACCAGGTCGGGTATCGGATGCCCGACGTTACCCTGGAACTGGCCGACGGCTCTACCGTCACGTCCGAGAGCCTGGTGGAACGGGGCAGGCCCACCTACCTGTTTTTCTGGGCAACGATTTGACCGGTGTGCACCGCCGAGTTACGGCGGATGAAGGACATCTACCCCCAGTACGCCGACGACGTGGACTTCTATGCAATTGGGGTTCACCCGGGAATAGTGGAAGACATAGAGACCCTAGAGAAGTACCGGGCTGAAAGGCAGCACCCATGGCCGGTTGCCACCGCGCCGTCGGAAGTAATGGCGGAACTGGGCGTCACCATTCAGTCCACCAAGATAGCCTTTGACTCCACGGGGACCATCGTGTACCGGGAAGGCATGGGGCTGGGATCCGACGAAGACTGGCACCAGATATTTACCGAGCTGTCCCAGGCTCAGTAAACCGGAGACGGCGAACCCGGGGAAGGCATCCCCGGTTCCCTCAGCCAACCCGGCCCTGTTTCAACTGCCCGGGACTGTCCCCTCCTTGTCCGGATCGGGGAGCGAATAAAAGGGGAATTATATACCTGTGTACCCAAAACGCTTGACTTCCTTGTCTGAGTTGGGTA
>JAPPJA010000435.1 GCA_028874675.1 Chloroflexota bacterium | reverse complement strand
AGCTTGGCGTCTGCATGTACACCACCCCCGGCTTTGCCAACGCCATCCCCGGCCTGACCAACGCCATGCACAGCGAAAGTCCCCTGCTGTCCATCGCCGGTTCCGCCGACCTCTCCGAACTGGGTCGCGGCGCAATGCAGGAAATTGACCAGGTCGGCATGGCCGCCGCCACTTCCAAGGAATCCCTCATGATCTACGACGCCCGCCGCATTCCCGACACCATCGCTCGGGCCGTCCGGCTGGCCTTCAGCGGCCGGCGGGGCCCCGTCCACCTGACCATCCCCACCGATGTCCAGGAGCAGGAACTGGACGAGGACGAGGTGGTCTTCTTCAATCCCGACGAATACCGCGCCAGCGAAGCCATCCTCGGCCCCCAGGCCCAGGTGGAGCAGGCCATTGCCCTCCTGCGCCAGGCCCAGCGGCCCTTCGTCATCGCCGGCGAGGCCGCCGGTTACACCCAGGACGGACGGGCCCTGATGGACTTTGCCGAAACCCTCCGTGTTCCCGTTCTCACCGAAGGGCAGGCCCGGGGTCTCGTTCCCGACGACCACCCCTACGGCTTCGGTTTCTTCGAGCGGGGCCTGAACCGCGCCGCCACCATGCTTCGCAACGCCGACGTGGTTGTTCTCCTTGGCCGTAAGCAGGACTACACCATTGGCTTCTGCCGTCCGCCCAACGTGGCCGCCGACGCAAAGATCATCCAGATAGACCCCTCGCCCGCCGAAATTGGCCGCAACCGGGGCGTGTCCGTGGGCATCGTCGGCGACGTGACCAGCGTGGTCCAGCAGCTCACCCAGGAAGCTTCGAAACACACCTGGCAGGACCTTCCATGGCTGGAAGAGTTGCGTGCTTCCCGCGCCGCCCAGGCCGAATGGGCCGAGGGTCTCGCCGTCTCCGAAACCCCCATGCACGCCATGTTTGTCCACAAGACCCTGGAGTCCATGCTCCGCCCTGACGACTTCCTGTCATTCGATGGCGGCGACTACTGCCATTTCGGCCGGGCCCTGCTGCCTGCCCAGATGCCCAAGAAGTGGTCCTACGTCTCCAGCCTGGGCATGCTCGGATCCTCCCTGCCCTCGGCCCTGGCCGCCCAGGTGGCCTACCCCGACTCCCGGGTAATAAACCTTACCGGCGACGGTGCCTTCGGCTTCAATGGCATGGAGTTCGACACCGCCGTTCGTCACGGACTGAACGTGTTAACCGTCCTGGGCAACGACTCTGCCTGGGGCATTGACCGCCAGATCCAGCTGGGGCTCTACGGCCGACCCGTCGCCACCGACCTGCTCCAGACCCGATACGACCTGGTGGTGCGGGGCCTGGGCGGCCACGGCGAGTTCGTCGAGCGCCCCGAGGACCTCAAGCCCGCCCTTGAACGCGCCTTCGCTGCCAACAAGCCCGCCCTGGTAAACGTGGTAGTAGAACGCGCCATAAGCCCCCGCGCCGAAGCCGCCATAGCCCGCCGCCAGGCAGTAACGGGGCAGTAGGGCTTATATTTTCGATCTGATTGGAGACCAAATATATTGACCAGTCAACCGAGAAATCGCGGATTAGGCAGAATCTGTTCTTTTCAAGACTGTGATGTTCGCACCGCGGGCAACGACCACTACCTGTGTCAGCAGCATTTCTTGGCTGCTCGGCAAGGGACAATAACCAAGTGTTCTCGGTGTTCTAACTTCAAACCCGCCCGCTACCCATTGTGCGGAAGTTGTTTCGTTGGGAAGTCGAGCCCTGCGGAAACTCAGCAGAAAGGGCCTGCAGTCAAAGAAGCTAGTGGCAAATACGCCCTGGAAGATGCTCCTAACTGGAAATCAGGAGATGCTAACGTAACTGAGTTCTACGTGTATATATTGCGCCTTCGGGGTGGGCAGTTCTATATCGGTCAGACGAGATAATTGCTTGAAAGGCTGTCTGAACATCTGGATGGCAAGGAACAGTCTACAAGAGGACGTCACCCCCGATTGGTGTGGTTTACCGAGTTGCCCAGCAGAAAGTCGGCGACTGAGCTGGAAGCGGAGTTGAAAGAAATCAGGGACCGGAACGAGAGAGAAATTCGGCGGATGATAGTACGTTTCAAAGGTGCTGCTGAAAGATTAGACTTTACCGAAGGCTAGGCTCATTTTCTGAATCTCCATCCGCCGCTAGTCCAAGCAAGGAGGCCCCCAACATGCCCCAATCACCTCACGGCATAACCTACGACTCCTACCGCCCCGTTGTTATGGGGCGCAACGGCATGGTCTGCTCCGGGCATCCCCTGGCCTCCCAGGCCGGCATTGCCATGCTCCAGAAGGGCGGCAACTTCGCCGACGCCGCCCTCGCCACTGCCGCCGCCCTCAACGTCGTCGAACCCCTCATGTCCGGCGTCGGCGGTGACGGCTTCGTCATGGTTTACCGCAAGGACACCGACCGCCTCGAAGTTTCCAACGGCACCGGCGCCGCTCCCTACGCCGCCACCCGCGACCGCTACCTGCCTGACGGCATCCCCATGAAGGGCATCATGTCCGTGTCTGTCCCGGGACTGGTTAACAGCTGGCTCGATGTCCACGAAAAGCATGGCGTACTGTCCCTGTCCGAATGCTTTGCCCCCGCCATTGACCTTGCCGCCAACGGCTTTCCTGTCAGCCACGTCCTTTCCCGGGCCATCGCCTCCGATGCTCTGCTGTGCCAGTTCCCCACCTCCCAGGCCGTCTTTGCCCCCGGCGGAATGCCCTTGCAGCCCGGCCAGATCTGCCACCAGCAGAACCTGGCCCGCACCTTCCAGGCCATCGTGGACGGCGGCCGCGAGGCCTTCTACCATGGTGAAATCGCCCGGGCCATCGTCAAGTTCAGCGAGGAACAGGGCGGCATCCTGTCCCTCAAGGACCTGGCTGACTGCCGGGCCCGCTGGCAGGACGCCATTTCCACCACCTACCACGGCCACACCGTTTACGAGGCACCGCCCAATTCCAGCGGCCACGTCCTCCTCCAGGAATTGAACCTGGTTGAGGAGTTCGACCTCAAATCCCTCGGCTGCAACTCCGCCGAAAGTATCCACCTGATGGTCGAGGCCAAGAAGCTGGCCTTCATTGACCGCGAGGCCTTCGTCGCCGACCCCGACTACATTGACGTCCCCATCGAGGGCCTGCTTTCCAAGGACTACGCCCGGGACCGCGCCAGGCTCATTGACCCCGAGCGCGCGGCTTATGACGCCAGGGCCGGCAACCCCTGGGCCTACCAGTCTGCCCAGCCCACGGGCCGTCCCGCGAAGGTTGGCGCCGGCCAGGAACAGGAGGACACCACCTGCTTCGTCGTCGTGGACGGCGACGGAAACGCCGTCAGC
>JAPPJA010000407.1 GCA_028874675.1 Chloroflexota bacterium | reverse complement strand
GGTATGCGCCAGGTCCATGAGCTGCCATATGGAACTGACCAAGCTAATTAAAACGGCCAAGAACAACGCCCACACCACCTTCCTTTTACTTTTGATCTCTTCCGCCAGTTTCAGGGCATTGGCGAGAATCGGCATGAAAAACACTCGGATATTCGCGCTCCAGATGTAGGTGAATGCCACGCCGATCAGCCCGGAGGTGCCCAAGGCGGTGGTCCCCAACCCAGATATGACGAAATCGGCCGGTGTCAACGGGGTGCGGATCACCGAGATTCCTCCCTCTGCCACGGCCCGGGTAAGGGCGATAAAGATGACGAACGCGGCGGCCAGGAAGATCAGCACGATCCACAGGGGCAACCCGGACTTCCACAGCCAGACTACCATCAATCCCAGCCCAGTGAGCAGACCCCAGACCGCAGTGCGATAGGACAGGATCTCGCCGCTATCATCGATTTCAGTATCTCCTTTCAAGGCCTTTCTGAAGACCTCTCGGAGATGCTCCCGCCCCATCCACAGACCGGACAGCACCAGCACGATCATGGCGCCCATGGCCTGGTGCGCTAAGTACGGGCCGACCGAATTGGCAAAGCGGCTCAGGTTTTCGGTGCTGTGAATACCCAGAATATTGAACGCGCCCCGCTGCAGGGTCGACAACAGGAAAAAGAGCCAGAAGCCCAAGGCGATATCGCGATTGATCAGATAGGCGAAGCCAAGCAGGGCCACGTTCAGATCCAGGCGGAGGTAGGTACTCTCCCTGAACAGGTTTAGCTCCGTATAGGTGCTGAGGCCTGGCACGAAGGGGAAATAATTGTGTAGGGCATTGATATTGCCCATGATGAAGGGGACGGCGAACCCCGCCCACATGAGCCCGCTCTTGAAGAACGGCTTGATCCGCGGGGCCAGCGCCTCGGGGCTGCGTGTCCCTCGCGGTTCATCCTGGATCATCTCTAGGGGCACCTGGACCAGTGGGTAGATCAACTTTTCCTGTTCCATCCACTGCTTGCGCAGGATGACCATCATACACAGGGAGACCCAGAATAGCGCGATGATGAACAAGCTCCAGTAGAACAGCGGTTCTATCCAGGCCTCCCAGGGTATGGACCCATCTTCGGGCAGTCCTTCGTAGAAGAGCTTCACCGCCTGGTAGTCGTCGACTACCATCCACCGGGGCAGGTGGGGGTGGATGAGATTGGCCCAATCGTTCTCGGGCGTGGCGTAGTAGAAAACCCCGGCGATGATCGGCAGCACATAGGAAGTGAAACCAATGGTAGGCAGGGCCGCGGCGCCCATGCCCATGATGTACACCACGGCCAGTTCGGCGCGGGCCAGAACCAGCCTTCTGTTGACCAGCCCTAGGCCCACATTGATCAGCACCACATAAACGAAGAAGGCGAACAGAGAAATGGGCGTGCTGAAATTGTGCGCTGGCGAGGTGCCTCCCAGCATCAGCTTTATATAGGCAGAACTGATACCCACGAACAGCGCTATCAAGGCACCGACAAAGACAGCCCTGAAGGTAATATCCCCGGCCTCTCCCGTGGAGGACCTCGGCGAGGAGGAGGGGTTTAAATACCTTCGGAATGCTTCTGGCACTTTCTTGTCCAAACAGGTATCCCCATCTGACAAAATGCAGTGCAAACGGCAGTAATATACAGAATAAGATGGTGCGTCACTTTGAAAATTTTAGTCCCCTGATAAAGGGACAAAACATCCAAAAAATTTCAAACTGACGCAGCACCATTTTTCGCGTGTATCGGGCCGGTAAAAAACGTATATTCAACCTTCGGGTGGAAGTGAGATTCGGGTTTATCCCTCTCTTGCAGCGGAGGTGTTAAAACATGCACTTCCCTAGGGTGTTTCACTGGGCCAGCGCCGGGTTCGCCGTGCTGCTCCTGTCCATCCAGGTTCAGGCGCAGGCGTATCGCCTCAGCAGCAACCAACTCGCAATCGACCGGCGTTCCCACTGGGTAAACTGGGAGATAGCCGGTGGCCTCGTCGAGATTTCGCCAGACGGCCGGGTTACCCCTCGCTTCATCCAGAAAAACACCAATGCGGCGCTGGATGCAGAGCAGTTCGAAAATTCCACCGGCCCCGGCGGACTCGAGGTCGGCTCCAATCCGTCAGAGGCGCGCAATCTGATCGATCGCGACCTGGATACATCCTGGGGCCCCGATCCCGACAGCCCTCTGGAAAACTGGCGCTTCACCCTGCATCTGGGCCGAATTGTCGTCGCCTCGAAAATCGTCCTGCGCTTTGCCGCCGAAGACGTGGGGGATCCCTTTCTCCAGTTCAAGGTTCTGGTCTGGCGCCAGGGACCCAAGGGGGCCTGGGATCGGCCCTACGCCCTGGTGGGAACGAATATCCCGAACTTCTGGGAAATCGGCCGGACCGACAAATCCAACAAGCAGCAAAGAGTCTTCGAATTCGTCGTCGAGCCCACCCAATCCACGGATGAGCTGTTCACCGGGGATCCGATCGAAGCGGTGCGGGTGATCGTCACGGACAGCGATTTTTCCAGGGCCGAAGAGATTTCAAAGGAGGCCTACGAGGCGCTGCTGCCCGAAAAGCGCGGGGTGGTGGAATACTACAGGAAGGATGCCTCGGGACGGGAAACCCTGGTTTCGGAACAGGATTACCAGGTGATCGACGCAGCGAACCAGGGCCCGATACGCTACTTCCGCAAGGAAATCCCCCGCTTGGCCGAAATCGAGGTCTGGACCCCCGGCGAAAATATCAACATGGGCGCCACCGAGCGGGGGGGAATCCTCCATCTGGTAACCGATGCCGGGCCAAAGGACCTGGGCCGCTCGATCACGGACGGGGATTACAGCACCGGGCACGACGGCTCGATCTTCGAGGACCAGACCTTCACCTTCTTCGAAGACCTAGGCGCTCTGTTCTGGGTCGATACCATGCAGTTCATTCTCGACGGAGTCACGAGCATCGACGAGTTCTTCTTGGATATATCCGATGGCACCCGGGCACCCGACGGCACCATCAAGTGGACCCGGGTGGCCGCTAATCTGGTCCGGTCGAAATTCCGCGAGTTCAGGATCGAGCCGGTCAGGCTCCGCTACATCCGCACGCCCTTCCA
The DNA here is from genome assembly GCA_028874675.1 of Chloroflexota bacterium. Taxonomy (GTDB): domain Bacteria; phylum Chloroflexota; class Dehalococcoidia; order Lucifugimonadales; family UBA3495; genus Bin22. Next base: position 228 of record JAPPJA010000407.1, on the reverse strand, counting down.
GAACCCGACCCGGAGACTGAGTTACATAGGGATCACCGAGGTGATGCTCTACGGGGAAGGCTACGTTCCGGAGGTGGTGCTGAGTTCGGGGCTGATCGAGCTGGGGGCTCGAAAAAACCTCATCGCCATCAACTGGGAGGCGGATACGCCGCCCGGCACCACGGTCCAGATGCAGACCCGGACGGGCAACCAGTTGGACGAAATCAAGATCTACCACGACACCAGCGG
>JAPPJA010000225.1 GCA_028874675.1 Chloroflexota bacterium | reverse complement strand
CGAGCTTTGCAGCTTCTTCGCCACCAGCTTCAGGGCGTCGGCCTGCAGCGTGTTCTTGTAGGACATGAACACCACCTTGACCGGGCGGGTCTGCCCGATGCGCCACGACCGGCGCGACGCCTGCCGCATGACGTAGACCGAGTAATCGTTCTTTGTCTGTCAATCGACATGAAAATGGACATAAGAAAATACGGTTCTCATGGACAGCCGACTTGGAAGACGTGGGAATCGAATAGCTCTGAGAGCTACGGATGCTTCCGCGATCCCAGGGCGTAAGGGTGAGTCAACCGGTGTCGCCCAATGCCGGGCTGCAGAACCACCCCGTCATGCCCTGCACGCACGAAGGGCCACGTTGACAACTCCGTCGGCATTGGTGTATTATCGAAAGGTGGACATTATGATACTGTGTATCACTATTGGAGCGAGCTTTTGTGGCCCGAAGACTTGGGCAATCCCCCAGTCTCGCCCATCGCGCACAGGCTTGTAACTTGACGCACCAGCACACGTTGTGCCTGGGTTGAGACAAAGCATCTAGTGATATTAGATATCAACAAACAGGCGCAATTGATGTGCGATGAATGATGATTTGGGAATGCCGCTCCATCGCGCGCAGCGGGAAGTCGCGCATTCCTCAATGCTCAGTCGTTCGGCACGTAGTTGAACCAGTGCAGGAAACCCAGACACGCCCTGAGCGCCAGGCAATGAACAGCGAACCAACCAAATTGAGAATTCGAAAGCAAGGAAGCAAGGAGAATCAATGAACACCTTTACCAACGCGTCAATGCCCCTGAAACTCTTCGGCGTCGTCCTGGCGCTGGCTCTTGTAGCGATAGCCGCCCTGTTGGTCACCCCCACCTCGGCGCAAAGCCTGGACAACACCTACCCCAACCCCCAGCCCTGCGGCGAGGGCGCCGCCAAAGCCAACCAACCCGAACCCCACGAGGTGACCACCGGCCACTTCGCCCTCTTCGACTCCTACTGGCGGGTAACGGCCCGCAACCAGCGAGACGATGCGCCCAACGCCGGCGTCCTACATACCAACCTCTGTCCACCAAAGATGGTAACAACCAGCACAGACGACGGGTTCGGAACAACCACCGAGACAACCACTCGCTCCGCCTCCGGGATCGACATCGGTGAAGCCATCATGCACGTGCTGGATAAGCACAAGGTGACGGTGGTCGCCACCAACGCCGAGGCGACCAGTGGCCAACTGTCACTGGCAGAATATCCTGAGGTTCGCAGGGCGTTGGGTCTGTTTGGGCCAAACGACGAGGAGCTGCCGGTGCCCGAGGGAACGGAGGTCTGGTGGCTGAAACTGGACGACCCAGATACGCAGGATGATCCGAACACGCAGGAAAAGGAGAATGACGAGACCTCGGACTTGAGCCTGGGATTTTCCACCGCCCTGTTCGACCACAAATACTGGCTCAAGAGCGCCGACGGGAAGCCCATGCGCTACAAGTTCGAGGTGGAGCGCTACCAGGGCGAGGACCCGTCCGAAGTGCCCCACTTCTTGGCCTATGAGGCTCCCATGTCCGGCAACGCCAGGCAGGCTGCCGTATGGAACAGCATCAGGCCCGACATTGACGACGATGACATGACGTTGGACCCCGGCGAGTACCGTGCCTTGCAGTGGGTCTTCACCAAGGCCGGAACCTACGAGTTGTCGGTCCACCTTCAGGGCTTCGTACGCAAGACGAAGCTCACAGCAAACCCTAACCATCCCGATTACGTCGAGAACTGGAGACCCATCAGCGGCAAGGTCGCCGAGACCGGCGAGGTGAAGCAGTACACCATCCAGGTGGGCACCGAGTTCGTGGAGATGGAACCGCCGCTGTTCGGCGTCAACCTCAGCGTTGCCGAGAATTCTCCAGCCGGTGTCAAAGTCGGCGATCCGATACCTGTCTATGAACCCGAGGCGGAGACCTTGGAGTACAGTCTTGCCGGAGAAGGGCATGAGCATTTCAAGGCGATGGCTGTCACCGACCCCCGCGGAGCGGCCCGTCACGCCGTCCAGATAGTGGTGGCCGACGGTGCCAACCTGGACTACGAGACGAAGGCTTCCTACAACCTCAGCCTCAGCGTGACCGACAACGTGAACCACGAAAACCATCCCGACGACACCGTGGACGACACCCTGGCTATGTGGATCGATCTGGCGGACCAGGCACCGGGTGTGGACCTCCAGGTTGACCGGGGAGTCCTGCCGGTTGGCGAAACGGTGAACTTCATCGCCAGGTATGAACCAACGCCGGAGCGACGCGATCAGGCTTTCACATACCAGTGGGCGGAGAGGACGATAGAGGGCGGAGAGGTTAAGTGGCATGCTATCGACGCTGGCGTGGCGCCCAGCTCACCCACATGGTCCGTTTCGCAATCGAGTTCGATGAACAAGACGTACCGAGTGTCTGTGGTGTTGGTGGTGGGGGATGACCCCAAGCCAACCTTCGTGGACTCAAGCGGCGTCGAAATCCGCTGGGTAAGCAATTAGCTGGACCCGACTAGCCGGGCGGCGGAGACTTACCGCCGCCCGGCTAAATTCCCTTCGGGTCTCATATCGCATTCATGCAAATGCCTGCTACAACAACAGTTCGCACTTTCCTGTGCCTGGCGATGACGATTATCGTCGTTGCCATCGCGGCGACGACCACAAGCCCAGCCCACGCCCAGTCGACGCTCCCTTTCGACCTGACTATTACCTCCAAACACGACAAAGAGCCATCCTCGTGGGAATTCTTTGTGACCAACAACGGGGAATATATGGCCCGTTCGGTGAAGGTGCAGGCCGACTATATTCTTGACTTCGGCAGTGAAGTCAAAGTCGTCGATACGAAAATATGGACCATCCCGGAAGTGCGACCTGGGCAAACCGTAGACAGTGGGTTTGTTGGTCTCGGGATTTACAGCGGGGAACTTCTTCGTGGCAGGCCATCAGTGCCGATGAGGATATATGCCGAAATCATCGAGTCGAATCCATTGGAATCGCCAGGACTCCATTTCAACAACGCCACGGAGGGCTGGAGGATTTGGGGCGGCAGCAACGCCTATTCCTGGACCAACGGAAACACCGGCGTTGCGGTTGAAGAACTATCCGAGCGGTTTCCGCAGGTGGGAGGAGCAACGACCTTCACAGTGCGGGCCAAGAATGCCAAGGGAATCACTCCTCCTGGTGGTAACGAAAGCCATGTTCAGCATAATGTACAGGTCGAAATCAGTCTTTCGGAGGGTTTAGCCTTCGCCAATACTCAGCCGCAGGCGCCGGACGGCACGTCGTTTGATCCGCATACCGGTATCTGGGACGTGGGCACGCTGCGGCC
>JAPPJA010000158.1 GCA_028874675.1 Chloroflexota bacterium | reverse complement strand
TACGGGTGCAGGAGCAGAACGAAAAGCCCATCAGCGTGATCATCGGCAACCCGCCGTACAACGACAGTCAAGCCAACTGGAATGAATTTAACCCGAATCGTGCGTACCCAGAAATTGACCAGCGAATCAGCGACACCTATGTTGCCACTGGCACGGCCCAAAAAACACACCAGTACGATATGTACAAGCGGTTTGTCCGCTGGGCGAGTGACCGTCTGGCTGACGACGGGATAGTCGGGTTCATCACTAACCGGGCATATATCGATGCCCTCCAAGACGATGGTTTTCGCAAGATAATGATGGAAGAGTTTGGCGACCTGTACATCGTTGACTTGGGAGGCAATTTCCAGAGAGGCAAAAAAGCAGGCAATGTTTTTGGCATACGCATCGGGGTAGCCATCGCCTTCTTCGTCCGTGACTCCAATCCGTCATTCCGGCGAAAGCCGGAAGGTGTTCATTACTATGCCGTCTTTGATGAACTAACAAGCGCGGACAAACTGGCCGAATTGACTAAACTCAATGTCGGTGAAATGGAATTTGAGGATATCATTCCCGATGCCAAAGGCAATTGGCTAGACCAGTCAAGCGGAGAATTTGACAACCTGCTCCCCCTTGCTAACCGACAGGTTGGGAATGTGGGTGAGAATTCCATTTTCCGCCTAGTGTGTCCTGGCGCGAAAACCGACAGAGACGATTGGGTGTACGATTTTGACCTATTAAATCTGCGAGCAAAGGCCCTTTTCTTTGCAGACAGATACAATGAGCTTGTGAGCCTGAGTAGCAATACCTACGATCCCGCCATCAAATGGAGCAGCACGCTACGAGACAGATTCCGACGCGGAGAGACCATCACGTATAACGAGGCCAACCGCATAGTTTCGTATTATCGCCCATTCGTCACTAAGCATCATTTCGTTGACGTGCTGATGAATGACCGGCTTACCAGAAATCATTACGAAATGTTCGGGCCGGACTTGAAACAAGAGAACATGGTCATTTCCTTTAAAGGCCCTTCCGCGAATTACTTTGCGGTGTTAGCCGCCAACAAACTCGTCAATGAAAAATTCGCCGGCACTAACAATGGAGGAACATTCTGCCTGCCCCTCTACCGCTACACGGCGGACGGCGAGCGGGTGAGCAACATCACCGAGTGGGGGCTGCGCCGCATCAACGAGCACTACCGCAAGGAATGGGGCGATCACTTCGACACCGCTTATCCCGACGGCATCACCGCCGAGGACGTCTTCGCGTACACCTACGCCGTGCTCCACGACCCGGTGTATCGCCACGACTACCGGGTGGACCTGCTGCGGGAGTTTCCCCGGCTCCCCCTGTACCACGACTTCGATACCTGGGCCAAAATGGGCCAGGATATGCTGGACTTGCACGCAGGGTTCGAGCAGGCGGAACCATATCCCCTGGAGCGGGTTGACTTGAAAGGCGAACCCAGGCGGGTTATCCTGCAAGCCGACAGGGAGAAGGACACCATCGTTCTGGACGACAAGACCACGTTGCGGGGCGTGCCGCTGGAGGCGTGGCAGTATCAATTGGGCAGCCGCTCGGCCCTGGAGTGGGTGCTGGACCAGTACAAGGAGCGTAAGCCCCGGGACCCTACCATCGCCCAGCGGTTCAACACCTACCGTTTCGCCGACTACAAAGAGAGGGTGATAGACCTGCTGGGGCGAGTGTGCGCCGTGAGTGTGAAGACGGTGGAGATCGTCAGGAGCATGGCCTATTGGGAAGGCGGACGACTGATCGTGTTTGGCGACCGCGACAAGCGCGAGTGGGAGACCATGGCGCTGGAAGCCTTTAACTCCTACTATGGTGAATCCGACGATGATCCTGGATATCAGGCATGGTTAGCCTCGTTGCCCGATATTCGTGAGCAGAGAGATTGACCATGGTTGGCGATATCGTTATTCTGCCCTTTCCCTATGCCGACAGCGCAGATGCGAAAGATCGTCCGACCATTCTGCTGGCAGATGTAGGCGATGGGAGATATGCAGACTGGATAGTTTGTCCCGTGACGACAAGCCATGTGCCGCACCGCAGAGCAATAGCCATTAGTGCGGCTGATTTGGTAGCCGGAAGTTTGGACCCAGACAGCAAGGTGCGCCCGGACAGGCTTGCTACCTTTGCCGAAAGCAGATTCGGCCATACCATCGCGCGGCTAACCGATTCCAAAATCATGGAGATTCTGGAATCGGTCAGGTCCTTGTTCTAGCCGGTTATTCCTCACGACGTTCACCGGAGACCTGGACTGGTCTCTACTTGGTCTTGGTCGTCAGCTCGCTTCAGCATGGCGGAGCAACCCCGTTCGTCCACGACGTGGTTTACGGACACCCGGCCGTGACGGTCGTATCCGGTGGTGTAGGCGAATTCCACCTCCGCGCCCCAGGGAACCCGTCCGCCGACGCGGATGGTGCCGTCGCCGGGCTTGCCGCTGCTCCGGGGCCCGCCGGCGCCGCGTATCACCATCCCGTTGCGCCCGCCCTTCTTCCAGGCCATGACCTTGAGCTCCACCGGAGCCACCAATTCCGCCGCAGACGGCGCGAACAAGACTTCGTGCAGCCGCCTTAGCACGTCCCCCGAAGGCTTGCGCTGGCCGTTCATTACCTGGGAGAGCATCCCGGTGCTGATGCCCGCCCGCCGGGCCGTCTCGTTCTGGCTCCAGCCGTGAGCGTCCATGCGCTCCCACAGGGCCGGCGGGTTGATGTCGGCAGGCTGGGCGGTCTCCACCTTCACCGGAGCTTCCAGGACGGACTCCATCCGGGCCTGGGCGGACGGGCTGAGATTGCGCTGGCCCCGGCTGACCTGGACGACGTACCCATAGGTCAGTCCGGTCCGGTCCGCCACCTGCCGCAGGGTCATCCCACGTTCCCTGGCTTTTTCCCGGAGGTAGGTGCTCTGTCCGCCTTTGACCACGCCGCGGTGGCGGTGGACGACGCCCTGGGGAGGGACGTGGCCCAGGACCGCCTCGATCTTACCGCGCATGTAGGGGGTGAGGTTCTTCCTGCCCCGGACGACCTGGGACAGGTGGGAGGGACCGACGCCCATGAGGGCGGCCAGTTCCTTGATGTTGAGGCCGCGCTCCCTGGCGGCCACGGCCAGGGGGGACTCGGCCCGGCCGGTGTTGATGCTGGTATCGTCGGCGCCGGAGACGAGAGCCTGCCCGTAAGCTTCGGGGCTGGCGTTTCCGTTGCCGTTGGTCGGAACGCTGGGTTCGATGGTGTATCTGACGGCGCTTGTGGTGTTGGCCTTCATTTCGCTTCCTCCAAAAGGCGGAAAGCGAGGCCGGCCCGAATGGACCGACCCCGCTCTCCG
>JAPPJA010000467.1 GCA_028874675.1 Chloroflexota bacterium | reverse complement strand
CGTCCTGGTCAACAACGCAGGCAGCACGGTCGACCGGTTGTTCATGGAGAAGCCCCGCGAGGAACACGAAAAGGAGGTCGCGGTTAACCTGTGGAGTCCCATTAACTGCATTCACGCAGTGTTGCCTCACATGATTGAAAGGCAGGCGGGGTCCATAGTCAGCATCAGTTCCGACGCGGGACGAATGGGCGAGTACCGGGAGGCGGTGTATTCGGCCTGCAAGGGCGGCGTGATTGCCCTGAGCAAGGCAATCGCCAGGGAGACCGGCCGGTATGGACTACGCCTTAACGTAGTGTGCCCCGGTCTGATAGTTCCCCCGGAAGGGGAAGAAATAAGCCCGGAGAGCATGTGGAACCAGATGAGGGACATTTTCACCGATGATGTGCTGGAACGAGTGGAGCGGGCCTATATTCTGAGACGCATGGGCAAGGCCAGTGAAATCGCCAACGCGGTGGTATTCCTGGCATCCGACGCCGCCAGTTTCATTACCGGCCAGACCCTCAGCGTCAGTGGCGGGTACACAATGATGTAGGGACTGTATGCGGGAGCATCAGTTGCCGTTGCGCGCTGAGCAGCAAAATTAAACGGCCCGGCAAAAATGCCGGGCCGTTGCCTGTCAGACGGAGAGAAAGTTACTACAGAGCGGCGACACGTTCCCGCAGGGTCTCGATCTCCTTCAGGAGAGCAGCCTTGGGGTCGTTGTCCCGGTTCTGGTTCTCCATTACCAGTTCCAACGCTCGCTTCTCGATGGCGGGCATGGTGGCCTGCAGCAGCACCTCGTCCACGTCGTTGGCGATGGTGGGATAGCCGGCGCGGTCAATCATCTTCTTCATGTTACCGGCGTAGAACTGGTCCAGGGTCCAGCGCAGGGTCTCACCAGAGGTGGTGGTGTCCCAGTAAATCCGGATGTCCTGGTTGCGGGGGCCATAGTGGTAGTGAGGGCCGTTGACGAAGCAGTCAAAAGCCAGCAACTCCACGTTCTGACCGGCCACGTCGGAGAGGACGTGAATGGCCAGGCCCTCAGTGTTGGCCTGGGGAAGAATCCGGTACTCCAGGCCAATGCGCAGGTTGCCGACGGTGAATACGTCGCCTTCCAGCATTCGCTCGAACATGTGGGTCACGGTCCGGCGCATGCCGACGGACATCTCGCGGCCCTTGTTCTCCACGGCGTCCAGGGTCTCGGCGGAAACGGGATTTGCCTCTACCGCGTCAGCCAGGTCGTCATAGCCGGAGCGGCGAATCATCGCGGGCAACTTGGTCCGAAGATTGTTCATGGTCCAGCCGAAAGGATTGCCGACGGTAGTCTTGTCCATGTTCAACCGGATGTTGTGGTTGGCGGGGCCATAGTGGTAATGAGGCATCTGGTCGAAGCAGTCAAAACGAAGAATTTCTACGTCCTCGCCGCCAACTTCACCAAAAACCTGTACGCACAGGCCCTGGTCGGGCATAAGTTCCCGGTATTCCAGGGTAATATCTACCGCACCGGCGTTGAAAATCACACTTCCTTTGTCCACGTTAATCCTCCTGATGAATATGAAGTGTCCTGATGTCTGGGTACGCCTGAAATCCATCGACCCTGGCATGTGGGTCGAACTATGCGGGCCGCAACACCAACCTCACATCATCCGCCGTCGGCACCGAATTGGACCTGCCGAACCTTTGCTACGGCAAATCCATTTATCAGCCAGCCATATTGGCCGACTGCCTAGGTCTCCCGATTATAGCACGGCGTCAACATTTGGCAAATGAACGCTGGGGCAAATAATACCCAAACTCCTCAGACCCTCGCAGTTCTAGGCATTGCAATAACCGGGGAGTGGGATTAAATTCCGATATCGTGCAAGTTCAGCGTTCAATATCACTCAACGTTTGCACCCTGGTTCTGGTTGCAGCGGCATCATTCTCCCTGTCGGTAGGCTGCGGTTCGGGAGGGGCCGAAAGCGCCCAGCAGGACCAACGGCAAGCAATAGCGCCTCCCACTGTCGCGCCAGTTGCCGGGCCGGAGGGACGGCCCAGCCTGCTGGTTTTTCCAATGCCAATTCCTACGCCATATTCACTGCCGTTGCCATCGACTTCCGCGGCCAGGGAGGGATCCCTGGTTATCCAACCCAGTCCGCAGATTCGGTCCGGTCCGATTCCGGCGATAACGCCGGAATCGTCTTCCCAGGCAACTGAGCTGCCAGGATCCGTTCCGCCCGAGGGGCCGGTCATGGTGGGGGATGATAGCCAGGCAAGGATCGCCGACGCCACGGCCTCCCAATCTGTGGAGCCTGAATTCCAACCTGGGGGAGACGAGATTGTCGTTCTGGCCCCGGACATTGGGAACCTTGTCGCAACTGCCCTTGTGCTGGCGGCGCCGACCCTGGAGCAGATTCCATTGCCAACTGCATTGGTCAACCCCGGTCCGGAGGCGTCCCCGAATCCTTCGCCTGTTCCCACTCCGAAAGCAGTACCAGCGACGGCGCCACCCCCAACGCCGGCAGATGCCACAATTTCTGCGCCTACGCCTACCGCAAAGCCAGCCCCAACGCCGGCGCAAACAACTGCTCCCACGCCTTCTCCAACTCCACGACCAACTCGGGCTGCGGGTGGGGATGTAATGATTGAGTGCATCTTCTTCGATGGGGAGATGCCACGCTCGGAGGCGGACGAGTACGTCCAGATAATCAACAAGGGGACGACTGCCGCAACCCTGGACGGATGGTCATTGGTGGACCTGAATGACCGGGGACAGCAATTCACCTTTGGCGAGGCGTCCACCATTGAGCCGGGAGTACGGGTAAGGGTTTACACCAACCAGGTCCACCCCCAGTGGGGCGGGTTCTCCTTCGGGTATGGACGGTCCATCTGGCACAACGCCAACCCGGACATTGCCGGGTTAATTGACCCAGCTGGAAACGTGGTCTCAAGAATGAGCTATCCGCCGGGATGCCCATAGGGTTCAGCCATGGGGAAACGCCACTTGGGGAGGTTCAAGTCTCAGGGGGAACGATGGCTCAGACGGGGTTTGTCGAACCCTTTGCAGGGAAGACGCTAGAGCTCGTACTCTTTCAGGTCCGGCGCGGCCAACAGCTGGGCTGCCGTCAATTCCTGGACTTCCTCGACAGTCCAGCCCGGGGCGACCTCCTTCAGGACCAGTCCCTCGGGAGTGGGTTGCATCACCGCCAGGTCAGTCACTATAAGGGAAACGCATCCCTTTCCAGTTATGGGGTAGGTGCAGTCCTGGACAATCTTGGCGTTATTCTGGCGGTCGGTATGCTCCATGGACCCAATAACCTGCCTGGCACCGGCCGCCAGGTCCATGGCTCCGCCGATATTGCCTACTC
>JAPPJA010000345.1 GCA_028874675.1 Chloroflexota bacterium | reverse complement strand
CCCCCGAGCTGAAAATTCCCACCAACTGGCCGGAACCCATGCGCATTGAGTACGGCGAGGACGAGGGACTGGAGTCAGCCAGGAAGGCGCGGGCGCGGATAGTTGACGGCTTTCGGAAACTGCGAGAGGAACTGGACGCCTTCAACCCGGACTTCGTCGTAATCTGGGGAGATGACCAGTACGAAAATTTCAAAGAGGACATTATTCCGCCTTTTTGCGTGCTGGCCTATGATGAGATGGAATGCCAGCCCTTCCGGACAGGGGACGGCGGAACCCGCGTCAATGTCTGGGACGAACCAGGCGACACCACCTTCAAGTACCAGGGACACCGCACCGCCGCCCGTTCCCTGGTGCGGGGCCTGATTGAGCAGGGTATTGATATGTCCTACTCCTACAAGCCGCTGCACGAGAAGGGCGGCCTGGGTCACGCCATACTAAATACGCTGCTTTACCTGGACTACGATCGCAAGGGCTTCGATTATCCGGTGGTGCCCTTCCTGGTCAACTGCTACGGCAGCCGGGTTGTGCGCAACCGGGGCGGGGCGGTGCAGTACGAAGAGGAGTTTGACCCGCCCGGTCCTTCGCCCAAGCGGTGCATGGAAGTGGGCGCGGCGGTGGCGCGGGTGGTGAAGGACAGCCCGTATCGGGTTGCGTTGATAGCGTCTTCAAGCTGGTCCCACGCGTTCCTGACCGACAAGAACCACAGGCTTTATCCCGATGTTCCCTCGGACCGGGCGCGATTTGAGGAATTGAAGGACAGCGATTTCGCCGCCTGGAGTCGGCTTTCCACGGAGCAGATTGAGGACGCCGGCCAGCAGGAACTGCTGAACTGGATGTGCATCGCTGGCGCCATGCAGGAACTGGACTACAAGACGGAAGTCATTGACTACGTCGAGACCTATATTTTCAACTCCGACAAGTGCGTGGCCCTGTTCAAGCCGTAGGTCTCTCAAGTTACGTAAAACACGGAATTTAGGGGCAGGCGGTTTGCCTGCCCCATTGCTTTGCCTAGAGCGTTTCCAGGGCGGGTCGTCAAAATGCCCCGGCACTTATGTGAAGGCAGAAATCTTGACTACGGACAGCGAGGTTCCCGCCTTCGCGGGAACGACGAAAAGGGAAATCGGAAGACTTCCGAATTCCATTTGACGACAGCCTCTAAAAGGAGGGGACGGGCGATGGCCCGTCCCCTCCAGCAATTCCGTGGTTGAGTTGGTCTAAGGGTGATTTCGGCGGTTCACTCCGAGGCTGAACGCGCTCCCGTCCAGGTGGGATACAGCCGGCGTGATGGGTAATCCCCAGCCCATCCTTCAGACCCGCTGCATAATCAGCCCTCGAATACTGAGGTTATGGGCTGGTGGCCAGCGTTCTCGGCGTAGGGTTCCTCCCGGTACAGGGACAGGGCCTTCATCACCGGAATGTCCTGGATGGAAAAGAGGATGGCCTCTTCGTCGGTGTCGTTGGCGTGCTCGTGCCAGGCCCACGAAGGCACCACCAGGAAATCTCCCTCGCCCCAGTCGAACCGCTGGCCGTTGATGACGCTGTGGCCCTTGCCCCGAAAGACCTGGTAAACGGCGCTGGTGGTGTGACGGTGGGCCTTGGTGTTGATGCCGGGACGGATCATCTGAATCCAGCAGGCCATGGTCCGCAGCACCGGGCCGCCGGTGGCCGGGTCGGAGAACTCCATGGCGACGTCGTCAAAGGGGCTGCAGTCGGTTTCGGCCAGGCTCTGCAGCGCGGCGTGCGACCTCTCCCACTTGTAGTGCCAAAGGGGAGAATAGGGAATGTTGCTGTCTTCCCAGGCCGGCCTGAGGGCGCCGGAGGCATACTTTCGCTCCGACTCTCCCACGCCAACTATGGGCTGCTGGTCTTCGGGGAACTGCTCGTAGAAGGTGGCCTCCAGGTTGTTCACCAGGGGAGTGTCCAGCCCGTCCAGCCAGATCATGGGCACGTCGCCCTCGTTATTGTGGTCGTGCCAGGTCCAGGAGGGGGTCAAAACCAGGTCGCCGGGCTCCATGTAGCACTTGTCGCCTTCCACGGTAGTATAGGCGCCGGTGCCCTGCAGGACCCAGCGAATGGCTGTGGGTGTGTGCCGATGGGCCGGGGCGTTCTCCCCGGGCAAAAGCAGCTGCAAGGCCGCAGAAATGGTGTGGGTGGTGCCGTGATCCAGGCCGGGGTTGGCCAGGCGAAGCACCCGCCGCTCCACGTCCCGGTCGGGGGTTACGATGTCCCCGCTCCGCAAGACCAGGGGCTGGGCGTCGTTCCAGCGCCAGGCAAAGGGGACAACCTGGGGTTTTCGCTCGAGCCGGCGTCCCATCCAGGCTGCCCGCAGGCCCGCCGCCTCGGTTCCCGCGTAAAACTGTTCTTCCTCTTCAGGGCTGACCCTTCCCAATAGCTGAGTCATCTTATTTCTCCTGATTTCTGATAGCTCTTCCTTGGCCTGATTCTAATTGGACGCCGTACGGGTGTCAATTTGGCGGATAGTGTAACGTCTGCATGCCCTGGATACGAAATCATTCCACAGTTTTCCATCCCCATTCCGCTGTTAGAATTGACCGGAAAAGCAGCCAAGGGGGTAAGTATGACGACCTCGAGCCCGAATGCGGCCGACACCATACTGCATAACGGAAAAATCCTGACCATTGATGGACGGGACTCTATTCAGCGGGCCATCGCGATACGGGGCAAGCGCATTCTTGCCGTCGGGGACGATACAAGCATTTTGCCCCTTGCCGGTCCCGGGTCCACCACGATAAACCTTCGAGGCAGGACCGTCATCCCCGGTATAGTTGACATTCACGCCCACCTCGACCGCGAAGGGTTGAAGTCCATCTACCCTTCGCTGGAAGGCCTCAGGTCAATCAGGGAGATTCAGGACCGGATAAGAGAATTGGCGGCGAAAAAGGCGCCCGGTGAATGGGTGGTAACAATGCCCATCGGGGACCCGCCCAACTACGCTGATATGCCCCACTCGCTGGCGGAGGGCCGCTACCCCAACCGGCATGACCTCGACGAGGCGGCGCCGGACAATCCCGTTTACATCAAGGGAATCTGGACTCCGTGGAACGTCCCACCCGCCGTGACCATTGCCAACAGCGCCGTCCTTCAGATGTCGGGGATTGACCGGCACACTCATTCCCCGGATTCCAGCGTCACCATAGAGGTGGCCGCGGACGGAGAGCCAACAGGTGTGTTCGTTGATACGGGACGCTACCCGTCGGTGGAATTTACGCTGATGCAAGGAGCGCCAAGATTCACCGCCCAGCAGAGGGTTGAAGCGCTGAAAGAGTCAATGCGCCTCTACAACTCGGTGGGTACAACGGGGACCTACGAGGGT
>JAPPJA010000459.1 GCA_028874675.1 Chloroflexota bacterium | reverse complement strand
CCTTCATCCAGTGCCACGTGAATGCTTTCGAGTACCTGGGCGGCGTGCCGCGCCGCTGTTTGTACGATAACGCCAAGGGTGATCACGCTGGGCAAGGACGAGGCGAAACGTCCCATCTGGAACCCGCGGATGCTGGACTCCGCCATGAGAGTGGGCTTTGAGGCCCGGCTGTGCCAGGAATACCGACCACAGACCAAGGGCAAGGTGGAGAACGGGGTGAAGTACGTGCGGCGCAACATGTGGCCCAGCATCCGCTTCACCGACGATGCGGACCTGAACGGCCAAGCGCTGGAGTGGTGCGACGTGGTGGCCAACGCCCGGGTCCACGGTACGACCAATCGGGTGCCCTGGGAGGCCTTGGCCGAGGAGCGGCCCCACCTGGGCCGGCTGCCGGATCGGGCCAAGCTGGGGCCGTACCTGCGGCAGGACCGCAAGGTGTCCCGGGACGGTTTCGTCAGCTGGGAAGGCTCCCTGTACGGTAGGATTGTTCAAGTAGGCGGCCCTGTTACGAAAAGCGGAATCTGACACCCGCGATTTCGAGCCGCCCTCGCGGTGCCGCCCTATTGGTTTTCGTGGAGGAAGCTACTGGACCGGATCCTCCTGCGTGACGTTGATGGTTACGGCAATGGAGGTCGACAGGCCACCGCCGTCGGTGGCGGTCACGATTGCGGTATAGGATGATTTGGTTGCGTAGTCCAGGACCACCCCCGCAGCCAAAGTAATCTGGCCGCTGGTCTGGCCGATGGCGAAAGAGCCGGAGTCCGCTCCGGACAGGGCATAGCTCAGCGACCCTCCGTCCGGATCAATGGCAGCGAACGGCGCTCCAACTGCGCTCCCTGCCGCTGCGTTTTCAGGGATGCTGCGGGTGGCCGTGAAGACCGGCGGGAGGCCGCTGGTCTGTGCTTCGGCAGGGGCTCCGGTGGCAACGGCGGACCAGGGGCCCTGGCCCACGGGGTTGACCGCCCTAACCTGCACGTCGTATTGGACGCGGTTATCCAGCCCGGTGAGCATGTATCGCAAAGGGCCGACGCCGATCCAGACGTTGTTCACCACGGTCCAATTGGCGGCCACCGTTTTGTCGGCGTCGGTACGGATATAGCGCAGGTCATACGCCGTTACCCAACCGGCGTCGCCGGAGGGCGCGCGCCAGGACACGATCAAGGGGGAGCCGGCGCCGGGACTCACCGAGCTGATGGTAACTGCGCCCGGCGGCACGCCTTCCGGCATATTGTAAGCAAAGAGCCAAGCGTAGTTATGGCCGTACTCCTCCGCCACCCACATGGTATCCCCGTCAGACCAGATGCCCCGTGGGACGCGCATGCCGGCGGCTTGCAGAGTCTCGAAGTCCTTGGCGGGGACCCGGGCCTTGCTGGTCAGGTCGTAGGCGTAGAGCTTGTTGTCGCCGGTGTCTGCCACCCACATGGTATCCCCGTCGGACCAGAGGCCGCTGGGGTCATTGTTGCCGGCAGCGATCAGGGTGTCGAAGTCCTTGGCCGGTATCCGGGCCTTGGTCGCCAAGTCGTAAGCGTAGAGCTTGTCGTCCTCCCAGTCCGCCACCCACATGGTGATCCCGTCGGACCAGATACCCACCGGGTCCCGGTTGCCAGCAGCTCGCAGGGTGCCAAAGTCCCGGGCGGAGTCCCAGGCCCTGCTCCCAGTGAGATAGCCGTAGATTTTGTCGTCCGCCCAGTCCGCCACCCACATCGTCGCCCCGTCGGACCAGACGCCGCCAGGATCCGCGTTGCCAGCGGCGGCCAGGTCGTTGAATTCCTTGGCCGCAACCCGGACCTTGCTGGTCAGGTCGTAGGCGTAAAGCTTATCGTCGGCGTGGTCAGCCACCCAAATGGTGGTCCCATCGGACCAGAGTCCCTGCGGGTGGCGGTTGCCGGCATTGTCCAAGCCGTGGCCGAACTCCCTCCCCGTGTCACGGTCGAAGGCGGCGACGGTCCCGGTCACCGTAAGCGCCAGGGCCAGCATCAGAGCGCCAACCCCAAGAAGACGCAATGCCGCCATTACTCTCGCATTTCGCTTGGTTCCGGTCATGTCGTACCTCCGTATCTCGCCCTCTGGTTACTCAGGCGTCGCGCGTGGTGTTTCAGATAGATCAGGTAGTGGCCGAGGTTCACGGTTAGGTGTTGGTACAAGCTTGGGCAGCGGCAGCGTGCGCGGGACGCCGTGCTGGATGCCGGCATTGCTGACGTCGACATCGTAGCCGTCGCTCGCCTGCTGCCGCGTGGCGTCGATTGTTCCGACGGCCGGCTCTGGGAGGCTGGCCGCGGTGGGTTGGGACAGTATCAGGACGCTGGCCAGCAACCCCAGCATGACCCCAACTGCCAGCAGCAACGGCAGCGCCGGGCGGTGGAGCCTGGCGTTGCGCGGCTTTCCATGTGGCGGCGTTCGTGTCATTGCTGAGGGCATCGGGCACCCACACACCCTTGTTGGGGCTGACGGGGCACCAGGTTCCGTGCGCGGAGGTGAGAGCATGAGTTGCATCATCCACCAGCGGATCGATGAGTACAAAGCCGAGGAAGAACGGTTGGAAGCCAGGGTTGAGCGTTACCGCAACGAACGTTCGCGGCTGGAAGCTGCGCTGGAGTTGGCGGACCATCCTCCCGATTTTTGCCTGTGCCAAGACGGATTGTGCCCGCGCTGCACTGCAACCGCCTCCCAGCAGCAGCCATCTTCCGGTTCAACGGGTCCACCCGCCGACCCGATTGACGTTGTGCCGCAGCTGGAGCACTGCAAAGACCCGATGGAGGTCTGCGAGTTCCTGGCTTGGTCCAACCCAACGGGCGACAACACGCTCAAATTGGGTGATGCGGTTCGAGCCTACAAGCAGGTGGGCTTGTACACACACCTGAAAAACAATTCGGTCAGAGGCACCATTGAGAAGATGCTGAACCGGTCACCCATGTGGGTATTCCTGGGCGAGGGCACCTTCGTGCGGTTGATCGGGCCCGTGCCGATCCCGTCAACCCCGGAACGCCAGCGGGACACTGCCGGGCTCGGCCTCGCCGCGTGAAGAGGTTCCAGGCACTTCAGCAGTCCCGTCAAAGAGTTATTCAATTGAGCCAAATAATCAAGGGAAAGAGTTCCTGAATGACACTATTTCATTGTGAACACTTGTTCCTAATGATAAAATTACCACACATAAAGTACAGAGGTGGAACTGCTGCAGTTGCAGCCGCGACAGTCCCGTTTTGCTCCCCACCAGACGACTAAATCTTTGCGGTGAGCGCCTTGCATATTAGATTACCGCAATTTGATAATCAAGCAAATACAGTTGCCGATGGGCTTGATGGCCTGGACTCTCAACTTCTGAACAACCTCCTGTTCAAGAT
>JAPPJA010000010.1 GCA_028874675.1 Chloroflexota bacterium | reverse complement strand
CGAGATGTTCCTGGACGATGAAGCTCAACCCCATCCAGCCCAGGATCACCACCAATGCGCCGGAGGTCACGGCCCAGACCGTGGCCCAGGCCAGTCGGACGAACTCGTGGTCGTAGGTGAGGTTGGGCGGGGTTCCGGTGAGGATGTCTCCCATACTCTCCGCCCCCTACCCGCACTCGGAAATGTCGGTTTGCGTGACTCCCACGACCACGCCGCACAGGGTCCCGTGGACCCCCTGGATCACCCAGGCGGCGGCGGCCCGGGCCCAGCGGTCCGGGTCCAGGGCGCCCAGCACCCGGTCCCACAACCCCTTGGGCTGGTGAACGGGAATCAGGGCGTGGAACACCAGGCGCTCGCCGCCGGCGGCGGGAGGAACGGCCAGCACCAGCAGGAAAGCCTGCTCGGGATGGAGGTCCGGTTGCTCGCCCAGGGCCGGGTACTCGAAGGTGTACTCCCAGCCCTCGGAAAGCTTCTTCCCGCTGCCCTGGACCCGGTAGGCGTTGGTGATCCACTCGCCGGTGTCCGGGTGGCGGATGGAGTAGTAGAGGGCGCTGACCTGGCGGCTGAAGACGGGCCGGGCGATGAACTCGCCGTCCTTCTTCCGCTCCACCATCTGCCGGTCCCTGTTGACCAATTGGATGTCGCTTGGCGGCGGGGACTGGGCCAGGGCGACGCCGCTGGCGGGCATGGCAACTATGGCCGCGAGCGCCAGCGCCGCCAGAAGTAACACGGTCCGGCGGATGGGCCGGAATCTCCGTTTCTGTGCCATCTCGTCCACCTCTCTTGCGTTTTGCGGCGAATGTCCGGTTCGCCGCTGCCGCAAGAGAGTGTGGTTAGCGGGAGGGCGATTGGAAATTACCTGTGAGGGTTACGAAACTTGATAACCCCTACAGGTCCCTTGGCCTCCGTCCCTTTTCCTGCTGTACTGGGGGTGTACAGGAGATTGAGTTTGGTAGTTGAGCCTCCAGTGGGTCGTGTCAAAGCTGAAATTGGGGGAAATCACCCCCTACAGGACGTAAGCAGCGAACACCTGGAGTTAAGGGCTGGTTCCGGTCTGGAAGTCGCAAACCCAATGGACGTGGGGGTGCGCGACGGGGCGAAAACCGGCGCCGGCGTGGAAAAACCCCCCGAAATGGCCGGGGATGTGCCGGTGCGTTACGCGCCCGGTGGGGCCGCTCAGGGCAGTTCCGGGACGGGTTCGCATTGCTGGACAGAGTGAGCAAGAGGAGGGAGCCATGAAAACCACGGGACACGGCATCGACGACAGCAGGGACGTGGAGAACGTCTACCACCTGCGTCTGATGACGCTGTTGCAGGAGCTGGTGCGGGACAAGGGCCACCACGGCGCGGCAAGAGTGCTGGAGATCGACCAGAAGACGGTGGCCGAGAGCGCCAGGACCGGGGTGCTGACCCGGCGGGTGCGGCAGGCATTGGAGCGGGCATTGCAGGAGGGCGTGGGCGCGGCGGCGGCCCGGCAGCGGGAGCGCAACGACCGGCTGGAGGAAAGGTTGGAACAGCTTGAGCAGGACCACTACGCCCTGGGCAAGGAGGCGCGGCGGCGGCTGGCTGCTGTGGAGGGGGAGGTCGCAGGCTTGCGGGGAAAGGAAAAAGGGGGCGACGGATTGGCTGGGACGGAACAGACAGATTCAGGCCGCTCGGAGGCAAAAGCAGCGAGCGGCGCCGGAACGAATCCGCCGTCGCGGCCCCTGCCAAGGCGGGAGTACCTCGACCTGGCGACGTTGGAGCCTGCCGGTGATGACGAAGAGGTCTTTGGCGACGCCTGGCCTCTAGTGGCTGAATGGCGGGAGTTGAAAGGCGTTCACCCCAACGAGGGCAGGGGGCTGGCTTGGTTGAAAGACGAGCAGCGGCTGCTGGAGATGGAACTGGCCCTGCTGGAGGAGCACGGGCTGACGCTGCCGCCGGAGCAGCGGCCCCTGCGGGGTTTCGCCCGCAGCGGGCAGATAAGCTGGCGCCGGACCGCCCTCGATGACACCCGGAAGGCCCTGGCCAGGCGGGAACTGTGGCTCACGATCAAACGCTGGTTCGCCCCGGGGCGGTGGCGGAGGTAGTTGATGCTGGCTTTGCGGCGGGGCTCCCACGCGAGGTGTCAACTTGTGCTCAAGTCCCGTTCAAGCTGCCGTCAGCCAGAGTGAACGATTTGAGCGTTTACCCCCGCAGGGGCTATCCGGGGGATGCCGGGCTGCCTGACAATAACTGCGTTATCTGGCTTTTCCGAGGTTTCCCGCCATAGAAATCTTGGGGGCACGGTCCCTGTTGCCCGGGTTTGACCCTAGGGATTGATTCGCTCTCCCTGGGGTCGCCCACGAGGGAATGCTGCCAACGCGGATTTGAGATTGCTCTCCGCAGGCAGCGCGGGCCGAACCGGCGGAGTGTTCAAGTCCTTCGTCATCGGTACAGTCCGGTGGTCGGGGTTTGACGTTGGTCCCTCGCCCTCTGGACACCCGTCCGGCGGCTGGAGTTGATCGCTCCCGTTGCTGGATACGTGGAATGGAGCGTTTGACCGCGCTGCATTCCCAACCTGGCCGGGTCGTTGGCGGGAATTGCTCGCGGCGCCCGGGCCGGAATCCGACCCAGGGCACGGAATTCCAAGCCAAGGGGCATCACCGCATTATCAGGAGGTGGCTCAGAGAAACAAGTCGGCATCCCATCCCTCGGCGGACCATCAATTTCATTCAGGGGGTAACGACGAGAAGTACGACGGCATCCCGGATTCCCTCACCCATCTGGTCTAGCTTGCGAAGCCGCTTGGCTGCTTCGCGTCCCTCGACATAGCGGCTGGAACTGCCATCAGGTTCCGGTTGTTTCATCGCACCTGCGGCGTAGCTGCTGAACGGCAGTAGGGCCTCTGCGCTTCCCACACGCTCCGGTCCCGGCGATTTCACCGCTGGCCGGACGCTTACCTTTGTAACGCGGTTCCCATCGGGCTGCTCGCCGGTGGCTTAGCCCGCTGCCGCGCTGCGTTCCTCACCCTTTCTCTCCCGTAGCAGATACCAGGTAATGACACCCTGGCCCAACTGCGTCTCTTGCCACTCGCTGCATCGGCGTTCTCCGCTGCCGGAATAGCCAGAGCGGAGGGCGTTTCCCCTCACATTCCCCTCATTTGGAACCCGCTGGTTTCCCTTGAAACGCGAATCGCCGCCCTGGGCGAACTGCGTCTTTCACCAATCCCAACCCTCCGTGCTCCGTTGCGTTTCCCGCCCTTGGCACAGTGCGTCCGGCGTTGGGCGGCGCCACGTGGCGCGGCATCAATTCAAAGGAGGTGATTGAACCCACTAGTACTCCGTCAAGTCAGGAATTGATGGGATAGAGGCGCTGGAGTTTGGCCC
>JAPPJA010000542.1 GCA_028874675.1 Chloroflexota bacterium | reverse complement strand
TGGTTGACCTGTCAGCCGAGCTGGCCGCGGCGCTGCGGCAGCAGAAGGCGGACAAGGTGAGGGGTCTGTATGTCATCATCGATCCCGAAGTGACCGGGGGCCGGGAACCGCTGGCGATTGCCCAGGCGGCGGTTCGAGGCGGAGCCAGGATGCTGCAATTGCGGGACAAACTACGGGACAAGGGCGAAATCCTGCCCCTGGCGGAGGACTTGCAGGCCCTGTGCGAGGCCAACGACGCGCTGTTGATAGTCAACGACCACGTGGACCTGGCGGCGGCTGTGGGTTCAGGTGGAGTGCACGTGGGGCAAACCGACCTGCCCGTGGCCCAGGCGAGGCAGGTACTGGGGCCGGAACAGGTGCTGGGCCGCTCCAACCGGGAGATCCATCTGCTGGTGGAGTCTCAGGAAATGGGGGCCGACCACGTGGCATTCGGCGCAATTTACCAGACCACGACCAAACCCGGCGGCCGCGGGCCCCAGGGTCCGGAGAG
This sequence comes from Chloroflexota bacterium, assembly GCA_028874675.1. Taxonomy (GTDB): domain Bacteria; phylum Chloroflexota; class Dehalococcoidia; order Lucifugimonadales; family UBA3495; genus Bin22. The sequence goes on along the minus strand of JAPPJA010000542.1, from coordinate 2,868 downwards.
ACTAAAGGAGGCCAGGGAGGTTACGCACGTGCCGCTGGTCGCCATTGGGGGAATAAATGCGGCCAACGTGGGACCGGTCATCGAGTACGGCGCTGACGCAGTTTGCGTAACCGCCGCGGTGGGACTGGCCCCGGAACCGGAAGCGGCGGCAGCCGAAATGGTTGAGGCCATAAGGCAGGCGGGAGGGAAGGTATAGTGCCCTCCAATTACAGCGACGAGCTGTCCCGAATTGCCGCGGGGGCGGTGGAAGCCCTGACCCGGAGGCACCAGGCCCGGGAACAGGCCCTGGCAGTTTCCCGAGAGGTTATCCGGTTTTCGGCCAACGCTATTCGCGCGGTGCACCGGGGCGATTTCGACGATGCCAGGCAACTGATCGACCGGGCCGGCCAGCGCCTGCGGGAGACTCGTCACATACGGGATGAAAACCCGGAGATCTACTATGCCGGATTCCTCTCTGATGCAAGAAAGGAATTCACCGAGGCAAACATAACCCTGGCCGTAATTTCGAGATCGGATATTCCGGACCCGGACGCGATCGACGTGGACGCTCCGTCTTACCTGAACGGCATGGCGGAAGTTATCGGAGAACTGCGGCGCTACATCCTCGATGCCCTGAGGCGGGACTCCTCGGACCATTGCGAGGAGTTCATGGATGTGATGGACGAGATCTATGGCATCCTGGTGACCATCGACTTTCCGGAAGGGGTGACCGGGGGCCTGCGCCGGAGCACCGACGCCATGAGGGGAGTGCTGGAGCGGACCAGGGGAGACCTGACCATTTCCCTGCAGCAACGTCGCCTGGAGCGGCGGCTGGCTGATATGGAAAAGCAGTCATAGTAGAAACGGCCTGCCGGATTTCCCGCCGAACCTTGCCTTCAGACCGGCGGCGCAGGCAACGAGGAGCATGTGGCCTTGGCAGAAGCACGAATCTCATTCCTGGGCACCGGGGCGGGAAATTGCATCCACCGGGCCCACACCGCAATCGTCCTGGACTGCCCGGACGGGACCCGGCTGCTGCTGGATGCCGCGTCGGGGAACTCAGTCCTTCGAAATGGCGCGAAGCTGGGCTTTTACGCGGAGGACTTTGAACACGTCCTGCTGTCCCACCGTCACGGCGACCACATGGGCGGCCTGCCCCACATACAAGGCCGTCGTACGCAAATTGCCCCCGACGCGGAGCCGCTGGTGGTACACAGCCTTGAGGAGTCGCTGGTTGGGCTGCAGAGCCTCTTTAGGGCCGTCAGCATCACCCACCTGGTGGACCAGGACAGCGTTACCACCACTGAAGGGAACCGGGTGGTTGCCTGGGACCCGGTGGAAGTAGGGCAGTGGATTACGCTGGGCGGGGATACCCGCGCCTCCTGCTTTCCGGTTGATCATATAGGCGGGGCCGCCGGCTGGAGGGTGGAGACAGGCGGGTTGACCATTGTGTTCTCCGGAGACACGCGATACAGCGAGAGCCTGGTCGAGGCTTCGCAGGGCGCCGATGTGCTGATCCACGAAGCCCTGGGCACCGACGACGACCGGGAGGGGGCCGCTCGCCGAGGCCACTGCACCGCCGCCGAGGCCGCGCGGGCCGCCGCCCGGTGCGGTGCGGGACAACTCATCATCACCCATATAGACACTCCTTTCCACCTCAACACCGAGGCATTGGCAGTCGAGGCCCGAACCTGCTATGACGGACCTGTATCGGTAGCCGATGACCTTTGCATAACTACTGTCAGCAGCCAGTAGCGCATCCGGGAAAGACAGCCCTATAGTTTTCGCAGCTTACAAGCCAGGCCCGGCCCAAAGCCGGCGCCGGAGGAGTTGCGATGCTTGCCAAGAGTCAGACCTGCGCTGTTGTTGGACTGGACGGGTTCATAGTCCAGGTAGAGGTGGATATATCCAACGGGCTGCCGGCCTTCAACATAGTGGGACTGCCCGACACCGCGGTGCAGGAAGCCCGGGAACGGGTGAGAGCCGCGTTGCGAAACAGCGGGTGCGAGTTTCCCATGCGGCGCATTACGGTCAACCTGGCGCCGGCGGACCTCAAGAAGGCGGGGCCGGCGTATGACCTGCCCATCGCCGCTGGAATACTGCTCAGCTCGGGGCAGATTGATCTGCCCTCTGAACCTTCCATGTTCTTGGGAGAACTCTCCCTCGACGGGAGTCTGAGGCATACCAACGGCGTTCTGCCCATGGTCTCGGTGGCCCGGGAGCAGGGTTTCAGCGCAGTGTATGTTCCGACCAAGGATGCTGCAGAAGCGGCGCTGGTGGAGGGGATTCGGGTCTATCCGGTTCCCACACTGGCAGCCCTGGTGCGGCACCTGCTGGGCGAGACGCCAATTGATCCGATACCCTTCAGCGGGATGCCGCCGGGCCGCGGCGCGGCAGCCAACGGATGCAACCTGGCCCACATCAAGGGTCAGGAACATGCCAAGAGGGCCCTGGAAGTGGCGGCCGCAGGTTTCCATAATATCCTGTTTAACGGACCACCGGGCAGCGGCAAGACCACGCTGGCCAGGTCCCTGCCCTCGATTCTTCCCCAGATGACGCCGGAGGAAGCCCTGGACGCTACCAAGATCTACAGCATCAGCGGGGCGCTGCCGTCGGAGTGCCCGCTGATTGCGGAGCGGCCCTTCCGGGCGCCCCATTACAGTATTTCCAATGCCGGGCTGGTGGGAGGCGGACGCAGCCTGAGGCCCGGCGAAATCACGCTCAGCCACCGGGGGGTGCTGTTTCTGGACGAACTGCCGGAATTTGACCGTACCGCGCTGGAGTCCCTGCGCCAGCCCCTGGAGGATAAAGTAGTCACTATCAGTCGAGTCTCAGGGTCGGTGACCTACCCCGCCAGCTTCATGCTGGTTGCGGCACAAAACCCGTGCC
>JAPPJA010000302.1 GCA_028874675.1 Chloroflexota bacterium | reverse complement strand
GAGGAACACCATCCGGAAAGTATAGAAGGCGGTAAGCAGGGCGGCCCCCACCAGCAGGGCGAGCGCCGTCCGGGCCACCCAGGGGTCCACCGGTCCTTCGCCCAGCAACGCGGCGGTGATAATCTCGTCCTTGCTCCAGAATCCCGACAGGGGAGCGATTCCCACCAGGCTCAGTCCGCCGACCACCAGCAGGGCGTAGGTCCACGGCATGTAAGTCCGGAGCCCCCCCATGTATCTCATATTGAAGGTGCCGGACGCGTGGTTGACGCTTCCCGCCCCCAGGAAAAGCAAAGCCTTGAAGAAGGCATGGGTGAACAAGTGAAAGAGCGCCGGCCCGAAGGCGCCAAGGCCCAGCGCCGCCATCATATAACCCAACTGGCTGATGGTCGAATAGGCCATTACCCGCTTGATATCGTCCATCACCAGGCCCAGGGTAGCGGCGGCAAAGGCGGTAAAGCCCCCCACCAGCGCCACAACCATCATGGCCTCCCGCGCTTCCTGGAACAGGGGGAAGAACCGGGCCACCAGGAACACTCCCGCCGCCACCATTGTTGCCGCGTGAATCAGCGCGCTTACCGGCGTGGGACCCTCCATTGCGTCGGGGAGCCAGGAATGCAGGGGGAATTGCCCCGACTTGCCCGCCGCCCCGGCGAATATCCCCAGGCAGACCAGGGTCAGCGCCGTGCCGCCCAGGACCGCGCCTCCTGAAGCCAGCGGCTGGGCAGCCTGCCAGATGTCGGGAATGTGCAAGGGATTCAGTCCCGCCGCCGCGAATTCGCCGGCGTGGAAGAACAGGTAGATTATGGCCAGCAGAAATCCCACATCGCCAATGCGGGTAACAATAAAGGCCTTTTTGGCCGCGGCTGCCGCCGACGGGCGGTCGTGCCAGAATCCGATCAGCAGATAGGACGATACCCCTACCAGCTCCCAGAATGCGTAGAGCTGGACTATATTGGAGGATAGCACCAGCCCCAGCATGGACGCCGTGAACAGGGACATGTAGGCGAAGTATCGGGCGATGCCCGGGTCGCCCCTCATGTAGCCGAGCGAATAGATCTGGACCAGCAGGCTGACGCCGCTGACCACCAGCAGCATGATGGCCGTCACGGGGTCCAGGAGAATTCCCAGCTCTATGGCGGCGTCACCCAGGTCAATCCAGGTATGGGCAGCATAAGAGGAATCGGATCCCTGGGCCAGACTTACCAGGACTACGACAGATAACAGGAGGGATGCCGCCAGGGAGGCAATCAGCAGGTAGCCGCTGGCTACCGCAATACGATTGAAAAGCGGCCGTATAACCAGCGAAATCAGCAGGAAGGACAGCAAGGGCAGCAGGAATATTGCCCAGACCAGTGGCTCGGCGACCATTTACAGTTTCCTCAGTATCTCTTCGGCCACGTGCTCACGGCCCTTGGGAACATACACTTTGAAGGGCACCCGCTCACCCCAGTCCCGAATATCGCCCTCCGGAAGAATGCGGGCCGGCAGTCCTTCTCCCTCGAGGACTTCCTTCCACATTTCCGCCATCATCAGGTTTGGCGTCTTCTTGAATTCAACCCACATCGTCTTGCTTTGACAGTTCTCCCGACTGGCGCCCGTAGCTTAATGACGGAGCTGGTTGGCTTCCGTCAGGGAGACCGATTCGGTGTGGCGATACATGGCGAACACAATGCCCAGCCCCAGGGCGATTTCAGCCGCCGCCACCGTTATGATGAAAATGGCAAAGACCTGCCCGGTCAGCACACTCCCTATTTCCTGTCGCAGCGCCAGGGGAGCTACGTACCGGGAAAAGGCTACCACCGTCAGGTTGACGGCATTGAACATAATCTCGATCGACATCAGCACTGCGATAACGTTGCTGCGGGCCAGCGCGCCATACAATCCGATGGCGAAAAGGACGGCCGCCACCACCAGCATTGACTCCAGGGACATGCGGCTAACTCCCCCGCGAACGGGCCAGGGCAAGCCCGCCGATCAGCGCCGCCAGCAGCAGCAGTGACACCGCTTCAAAGGGCAGCACAAAGTCGGCGATCAGCAGTTCCGCCAGCCCCGTATCCTGCTCAGCGTATCCCGAACTGGATGCGCCGGCCGGCGGCCCGGCAACCGACTGGGTCTGGGCGGCGTCCACCATCTGCGCGGCGGCTTCCGGAATGGGACGCCAGTCCGTGTTAATGGCGGCCGCTATCATTCCCACCAGCAACAGCGAAGCGCACATCACCGCCGGGATCTGGAGACGGTTGGGAACGTTGCCCTCCCGCACATTGCGGGTGAGCATAATTCCGAAGATAAACAAGACTGATATCGCGCCCACGTAAATCAGCACCTGGACCACTGCCAGGAACTCCGCGCTCAGCAGCACAAAAAATCCTGCTACCGATATGAAAACCACCGCCAGCAGGAGAGCGGAGCGAAACAGGTCCTTCACCAGGACTACGCCCAGGGCAGCCGCAATGGCCACCACGGACAATACCCAGAAGGCCAGGTCCTGGACCACAGGCATCAGGCCCCCATCCGGGCTTCGGCGCGGGAATTCCAGGCTGTTGCTGAAGGTTGCTTAATCTGCTGCTGCATCGCTGTCCCGCGCAGACTGGGGCAATTCATCCCTGCCCGTGTCCGGAACTGCCTCGCCCTGTTCCAGTCGCATCCCTGCCTTCTCGCGCTGGTGCCAGCGCCACGACTCTCGTCCCACTTCCCGCCAGCCCAGCGGCGGCCCGCCCCTTGGGTCGTAAGAGAATCGGGACTCACCCTGGGCGATGGTCGGTGTCCGCCTGAAGGAATCAGTCCCACCTTCGTAACCCTCCAGCTGGGGCCGGAACCAGGTGCTCGGATGTTTCTCGGCGTTCCGTAACTGGTCGATGGTAATGACCATGTTCTTTCTGCTGTACTGTCCCTGTTCGAATCCACTGCCCATGAACAGGGCGTCGTAGGGGCAGGCTTCCACGCAAAGGCCGCAGAACATGCACCGCTGAAGTTCAATGTCGAAAACTTCCAGCCGGTACTTTTCTCCCTGGGGAATCATGGAGCCGCTGGGTGAAGTCTCAATCTTGATGATGCCCAGGGGACAGTACTTGGCGCACGAAGCGCAGCCGGTGCATCGCTCTTCGTACCAAACGAATTCTTCTCCCCTGAACCTGGGGTGCTGCTTGGCCCGCTCTTCAGGATACTGAATGGTGAATGGCTTCCTGGTCAGATTCTTCAACGTGACCATAAGGCCCTTTACCATTGCCAGCCCATACATCTCAGCTCACCTCTATGGTGGAAACCCCGGGAACTACCACCTGCTGCGGTTGCCGGGTCCGGAAAGTGACTCGGTCCTTGATCAGGTTCCCAAATACCGCGATCGAGATCGCCGTTACTGCCAGGTTAATCGCGGCCATAATCGCCAGGTCGGTGTGGGTCAAGACGCCTTCATCGCCCCGGAGCAGGAATACTTCCAGGGTTACGACAACCAGGTTGACCATGGCCAGCGGCAGCAGGAATTTCCACGAAAACGCCATAATCTGGTCAATTCTCAGCCGGGGGTAAGTCGCCCGGAACCAGATGAAGAGAAACACGATAATTCCGGTCTTGATCAGGAACCAGAGCCAGCCCAGGTATTCCGACCACGGGCCGGACCAGCCTCCCAGGAAAAGGGTAGCGGCAATGGCGGCCACCACTCCCACGCCTCCGAACTCGGCTGCCTGGATCAGCGCGAACCTCACTCCGCTGTATTCCGTGTGATAACCGGCGATAATCTCTGATTCCGCCTCTGCCACGTCAAAGGGAGAGCGGTTCAACTCTGCTGACATCCCCGCCATGAACACAAAGAAGGCCAGGGGCTGGACCAGGAAGAAGGGCAGCGCCTGGGCTGCCACTATCGTTCCCAGCGACATGGAAGCCGCGACCATCACCACCCCAAGCAGCGACAGCACGACGGGTATTTCGTAGCTTATCAACACCGCCACCGCCCGGGCAGCCCCGAACATGGCGTAGCGGTTGTTGGAAGACCAGCCCGCCATGAAGATGGCAACCGACGTTATCGAGCTTACAGCCAGTATAAAAAGCACTCCGACATTGAGGCTGGCCAGCGCGGTATTTTTGGCAAAGGGCACTACCGCAGTCATCAATATCAGCGGGGCCACCATCAACACTGGCACCAGCGAAAAAACCACCCGGTCCGACCCCTCAGGCCGCAGGTCCTCCTTGGTCAAGAGCTTCACCAGGTCCGCGACCGGCTGGAAAAGGCCAAAGGGACCCCACCGGTTGGGGCCTACCCGGTTCTGAAATCGCCCCAGTACCCGCCGTTCTCCCCAGGTGATCACCGCCGCCCCCAGGAGGACCGCGTTTACCAGGATAAAGGCAAACACCAGGCCGGCAATGGCGTAAGCCACCCAGCAGGGCAGGACAACGCCAACTATTTCGTAAACCAGCCGGTAAATCCCGTTGGCGTAAAGAATACTGTCCGAGGCTAACTGGCAGCTCACCGGTCCACCTCGCCCATGTTAATGTCAATGCTTCCCAGCGACACAATCATGTCCGCCAGCTTCCAGCCCACCAGCAGGCGCTCGATTACGGTCAAATTTATCAGGGACGGCGACCTTATCTTACAACGGTATGGCGATATTCCGCCATCGCTGACCAGGTAAAATCCCAGTTCCCCCTTGGATGCCTCCACCCTTCCGTAGGCTTCCCTGCCGGCTTCCGGGCGCAGTACCAGGGGCAGGTCCAGCCGGACCGGACCGGGCTCAATCTGCGCGATGCACTGTTTTATTATGCGGATGCTCTGGCGAACTTCCTGGATTCGGACCCAGAACCGGTCGTAGTTGTCCCAGTTGGAACCTATGGGGACGTCAAATTCAACCTGGTCATAGGCATCGTAGGGTTCCTGTTTTCTCCAGTCCCAGTTGACTCCGCTTGCCCGCAGCACCGGCCCTGAAACCGAATTGTTGATGGCGACTTCCGGCGGGATGGGACTGACACCCCGGGTACGGATCATCAGGATTTCGTTCTCAAGGAGCAGTTGCTCCATCTCGGCAAACTCGTCCTCAAAGTCCTCCAGGAACCGGTTGAGGGCCGGCCAAAAGTCTCGAGGAGCGTCGGCAAATACCCCGCCGGGCCTCATATAGCTCACCGTTATCCGGGCTCCGCAGAGCATCTCGAACAGCTCAAGTATCCGCTCCCTGCTCCTGAATCCATACATCAGCGGCGTGCCGAAAGCCCCCAGTTCCTGGACAAAGAACCCGACGGCAATCAGGTGGCTGGCGATGCGCTGGAGCTCGGCGGTCAGGGTGCGCAGGTACCTGGCGCGGGGCGGCGGCTCAACTCCCAGCAGTTTTTCCACCGCCAGGCAATAGGCCTGGTTATTGATCATGGAGGACGTATAGTCCAGGCGGTCCGTCAGCGTTACTACCTGAACGTAATTTCGTTCCTCGGCCAGTTTCTCGGTTCCCCGGTGCAGGTAACCGAAAACCGGCTCCACCTCTACAATGTCCTCGCCGTCAAAGGTAATCCGGACGCGGAATACGCCGTGGGTACTGGGGTGCTGCGGCCCCACATTGACGGTCATTGGTTCAGTGCGGATGGTCATGGAAAAGGCGCCTGCTTAGCCCTTGCCGGATGAGAGACCGGGCCCATTCATTCGGCCCGGCATGTGGTGAATCTCAGTCACAGAAAACACGCTTACAGGAAGTCCTTCCGGAGAGGGTGGCCCTCGAACCCTTCCCAAAGCATTATTCGTTTCATATTGGGGTGGCCTTCAAAGTGGATGCCCATCAAATCCCAGATTTCCCGTTCCTGGAAGTCGGCGCCCCGCCACACGGAATAAACCGAGGGCGCCCTCAGGTCCTCCCGACCATAAATGCGTGCCTTGAAAACGGCCGAACTCTGCTGCCTCAGCGAAGTCAGGTGGTAAACCAGGTCGAAATACTCGACATAGTCCACCGCGCTGACTGAGTTGAGGAACTGGAAATCATGGGCCGGGGAGTCCTTCAAGAACGCTGCCACCGCGTGAATGCGGTTGGGCCTGATCCAGGCGGAAACTTCATCATAATCAACAGCTACGCCAGGATATTCCTGGTTCACTGCCTTTGCCAGTTCCTCACCGGATAGCGGCCGCATTGGCATGATCAGTCTGTAGTCTCCTGAATGGGGGCCGGCGCTTCCCGCCCGTTCTCACCGCTGCTCCTCAGGTGGTGGTACTTCTTGATCTTTTCGTGAAGTTCCATTATCCCGTAGAGCAGGGCATCGGGCCTTGGCGGGCATCCCGGCACGTAAACGTCCACGGGAATAACGTGGTCAACACCGGGCACGACGCTGTAAGACCCGTAGTAGGGGCCCCCACTGGTGGCGCAAACCCCCATGGAAATTACCCACTTGGGCTCGGCCATCTGGTCGTAGATCCGCCGAATCGGGGGCGCCATTTTCCAGGTCACCGTGCCCGCCACAATCATCAGATCGGCCTGCCGGGGAGAGGCGCGGAAGGCCTCCATCCCGAACCTGGCAATGTCGAATCTGCCCATGGCCGTGGCCATCATTTCAAAGGCGCAGCAGGCCAACCCGAACGACACCGGCCAGAGGGCCGACTTCCGACCCCAGTTCACCAGCGCGTCCACCGACGTTACAAGGAGGTTATTCTTGAGGTCTTCAGGGACTTCAATAGAGGGGACTTCTATCGGTTCGGAGGAAACGGCGATCAGGTCCTTGACTATCTGACCTTCCTCCCGGTCAATACCCCAGGTACGGTCGTGCAATGGGCCTTGCGACGCCGACAATTCCATCACCTAATTCCCCCACTCCAGGTCCCGCTTACGCCACGCATACGCCCACCCGATCAGCAGAATCCCGACGAAGACCGCCATCTCGATTAACGCGAATAATTCAAAGCTGATGAATCTGGTTGCCCAGGGATACAGGAACACCACCTCGACGTCAAATATAACGAAGAGAATGGCATACAGATAATATCGAAAGTTGAACTGGTTCCACGGCCCGCCTATGGTCTGAACACCGCATTCGTAGGGCTCAAGCTTCACGGGAGTGGGATTTTGGGGACGAATCTTCAGGCGGGAAAGCAGCCAGGATGCAGCTAGCAGGCTGGTGGGGACTGCGAAAGCCACCACTGCGAAAATGGCAATCAATCCGTATTGCCGAAAGTAGTCTTCAAGCATGCAGCCCGGCCAGACCTCAACTCTAGCTGTCGAAAAATTATAGCATAAGCCCTTCAAGGCCGATAGTGAAAAACTGCACAATCGGAGCAATCCCTTTCGATGTCCCCTCAGGCTGCGCCTGTCCTGGCAGCAGGAAATCACCCCACCCAGGGACTGCCGAAGGGTCCGGACTACTGGCGGGAACCCGCGGATCGGGCCACAGGGGTCGGTCCCCGATGCCTCGCGGTGGCTGCTCCTTCAAACCCCTCTCTGACTTTCATGATTACAACCGTTGAAGCCCAACTTCCTTGCGCGGCTTCCGGCTGACCCGCCTATAGACGGAGACCACGCGGCAACAGTTCGGAATTGAAACTCACGAGGGACTGGAACTCTTCACACCGGCGGAGGCCGGAAACCAGCAAGGCTGACAATGAACCGAGGTCAAGCGTCGCAAGGTTTCCTGGCCCGGTTTTCGCCGGTATGCCGGGGCTGGCTGGCCGGGAAATCCCACCAATTCTGAACTCTTGCACCCCACACCGCCATTTGGCTAACCTCGGGCTCTGCCGTTAAAATGTGCCCGTCGATAAACCTGTTGTCCAAACTGAACGGTCGCACCCGTAGCGCCCCCTTCCCGATTGAAGCACATGGAATACGCCAGCAAGTACATTACCGCCAACGGCCTCACTCACCATTTTCTGGAGTGGGGAGACGCCGGCAAGCCTCCCGTTATCATGATGCACGCCACCGGGCTGGCCTCCCATTCCTGGTTTCCCATCGCCGAGGGACTAGCCGCAAATTACCGTGTCATGGCCCTCGACCAGCGTGGCCACGGCGATACGGGTCCCTCCAACTGCGGCTACAGCTTCGAGCTGGTTGGGCAGGACCTGGCCGCGGTAATCCGGGCCCTCGAGCTTCCCCGGGTCAGGGTGGTGGGCCATTCATCAGGCGGACTGGCAACCCTCATTGCCGCCCACCTGCTTCCAGGCAGGATTACCCAGGCCTGCCTGGTGGAGACCAGGGTGGGGGAAAGACCGGCCAATGCTCCCCCCGGCGAACTCCATGACCGGGCGCGACGCACCCGCCGGAAGCGAGCGGTCTGGGAGAGTCATGAGGCTATGCTGTGCGCCTACCGCCAGCGTGCCGCATTCAGGGACTGGGACCTGCGCTCATTTCAGGCCTTTATGAATGGCGGCGTCCGGCTGCTTTCCGACGGGCGAGCGGAGTTGAAATGTCATCCCGATGTGGAGGCCCAGTTTTACGAGATGCGGGAGTCCCTCCGGGTTGCCCCCTTCTTCCAGGGTCTGTCCGGCCGGTTTCTGCTGCTCCTGGGCAATTACCCCGAGGCACAGACCCTGTCCGACACGGGTGTCCAGCGTTTCCTCAATGAAATTGATGGCGCGGCGGTAAAACCCATGGGCATGGGCTCCCACTTCCTGCCCATGGAGCATCCCAAGGAAGTACTGCGCGAGATTAAAGCATTCTTCGATAGTGAGGCCTGAATTGCCGTCAGAATACCTGGCTCAAGGAGACACTTCGCCATCCGACGAGGCAGCAGCATTTGGCCCCCTGCAGGGCCTCAAGGTATTGGACCTTTCGATTATTGTGGCCGGGGGGACCGCCAGCAGTCTCCTCGCCGACTTTGGCGCCGATGTCGTGAAGGTCGAACGCCCCGGTGGCGGCGATCCTCTGCGCAACTGGGGTCCCTTCGTTAATGGCGTCTCGCTGTGGTGGAAGGTTCATTCCCGCAACAAGCGGTCCCTTACCCTCGACCTGGGCCAGCCCGGTGGTCAGGCCCTCCTGCTCGAACTGGCTGCCCAGGCGGACATGCTCATCGAGGGATTCCGCCCGGGCACCCTGGAGCGGTGGAACATCGGCCCCGAACAGTTGCACCAGGTCAACCCCGGACTGGTAATCCTCCGTTACTCGGGATTCGGGCAGACCGGCCCCTACAAGGACCGACCGGGTTTCGGCACCATTGCCGAGTGCATGAGCGGTTACATTGCTATGACGGGCTTTCCCGAAACTCCGCCGGTCCTGCCGCCCATTCCCCTGGCCGACGAGGTCGCCGGTGTTTTCGGCGCCATGGCCGGCATGATGGCCCTGTACCGACGCCAGGCACTGGCCAGTTCCCCCGACGCCTCAGGGACAGGCAGGACCGGACAGGTAGTGGACCTGAGCCTCTTTGAACCCCTGTTCCGCCTGTGCATTCCCCACATCCCTATGTACGATCTCCTCGGTATCGTTCGCGAGCGGGTAGGTAACGACTTCCCCGACGCCGCGCCCAGGAGCCTGTACCAGACTGAAGATCGCCGCTGGCTCGGTCTGTCAGCCACCTCCCAGAGCACCTGGGAGGCCCTGGCCCGCGCCATGGGACTGTCCGACACGCTTGATGATCCCAGGTTTGTGAATAACGGGTCCCGCCTGGAGAACAAGGACGCTCTCAACGAAATTCTGCAGCAATGGCTGGGCAGCAGGCCGCTGGAACAGATCCTCGAATCTCTGGTGCCCGCCGGCGGAGTTGTTGGCCCGGTATATGACAGCGCCCAGATTGTGAACGACCCCCATTACCTGGAGCGGGAGGACATTGTCCAGGTGGATGACCCGGAGATTGGCCGGACGGTGATGCCTGGTGTAATCCCCAAGTTCAGCGACACTCCCGGCGCCGTTGAGCATGCCGGTCCGACCCTGGGTGAACATAACGAGCAGGTATTGGGGTCCTGGCTGGGCTATGACTCGGGACAGGTGGCCGAGCTCGCCAGCGATGGAACTATCTGACCTTCCTGCGGAACATTCCCTTTTACCAAGTTGTTTGCCAGCCGCCAATACCGTTTCTTCGCCATTATTCCATCCCAACGAGGTTGACCGTTGAACCGCCGAAAGAGACTTCTGGTCGCTACCCATAACCAGGGAAAGGTCAGGGAGTACGCTGAACTGCTCAGAGGGTTGCCCGTGGAGCTCCTGTCCCTCGATGACCTCGGCATTACCCACGACGTCGAGGAGACGGGCGCGACCTTCCGCGAAAACGCCTGGCTGAAGGCCCGTACCTATGCCCGTCTCGGCGAAATGCTCACCCTCTCCGACGACTCTGGCCTTGAAGTGGATGCCCTGAGAGGCCAGCCGGGCGTTCACTCCGCCCGCTATGGAGGCGACACCTGCCGCAATGACGAAGAGCGCGTGGAACTGCTGCTTTCCAATCTGCGGGGCGTTCCCTGGGAGCAGCGTACCTCCCGCTTCCTGTGCTTTATTGCCATCTGCGAACCCGGCGGCGCGGAAGTATCTGTGGTAGGCTCCGTAGCCGGGATGATACAATACGAACCGGAAGGAGATTTGGGATTCGGCTACGATCCGGTCTTTTATTTGCCAACATTCGGCCGTACAATTGCCCAGATTCCCATGGCTGAGAAGAACCGGATCAGCCACCGTGGCGACGGCGCGCATCGGGCCGCCGGGGCCTTGTGCCGCCTGGTAAGTGACGGATAGCGCCCCCTCTCCTCTATCCCAATCCTAAATTGGCTCTTGCGTTTTGACCATCCAGGATTCATTCGGACGTCCCCTCAGGGACTTGAGGATTTCCGTTACTGACCGGTGCAATTTCCGTTGCACCTACTGCATGCCGGCCGAAATTTTCGGCGAGGCCTACCAGTTCCTCCCCAAGGAAGAGGTCCTCACCTTCGAGGAAATCACCCGCCTGACTCGCGCCTTCGTGGACCATGGCGTCAATAAACTTCGGATTACCGGCGGTGAACCTCTTTTGCGCACCGACCTGCCTCTTCTCGTTGCTATGCTGGCCGACCTTGACCCCGCGCTCGACCTGACCCTCACCACCAACGCATACCTGTTGCCCCAGCAGGCTCAGGCCCTGAAGGACGCGGGCCTCAAGCGCGTAACCGTCAGCCTGGATACCATTGACGACGGGATATTTCGGGAAATGAACGGCCGCGGTTTTCCGGTCCAGCGCGTCCTCGACGGCATAGAAAGCGCCGTCCAGGTTGGTCTATCCCCCGTCAAGATTAACGCGGTAGTCCAGAAGGGAGTTAACGACCACACCGTCGTTGACCTGGCCAGGCATTTCAAGGGTACCGGCCACATCGTCCGCTTCATCGAATACATGGATGTTGGCAACCGAAACGGCTGGAAATGGGACCACGTAGTTCCGGCGGCGGATATCGTAAAGCTGATTGACGCCGAGCTTCCCCTTGAGCCCATTGCCAGCAACTACCGGGGAGAGGTGGCCAACCGGTACCGCTACCGGGATGGCGACGGGGAAATCGGCGTAATAGCCTCCGTGTCCATGCCCTTCTGCGGCGACTGCACCAGAGCCCGCCTTTCCACCGACGGCAAGATCTACACCTGCCTGTTCGCCTCGGGAGGCGTGGACTTGCGGGACTTCCTGCGCTCCGGAGCATCCGACTCCCAGCTCTCCGACCGGATCAAGGCGATATGGGGTCGTCGTGCCGACCGATACTCGGAGGAACGCGCCGAGCTGGCTCCATTGCAGAACGGCCGCCAGAAAGTAGAGATGTACCACATAGGGGGCTGACGGCAGTTTGGTCCGCTGTTTGCCTGCGCTTCAGCGCCAACTCTGGCGACGCCAGGAAAGGTAAATCAGGACTCTCAATTCATCCAGCTATTCCGGAGGAACAGGATGATTCAGGACCGCGATGTGCAATACCTGTGGGATGCGGTTGAGGAGATCCGGAAAAAGATCGAAGCCATGGAAGGTACGGGGGACGAGCCCCAGGCCGAGACGGAGGTCGAATACGCTTTCGTTGCCAGCGCTACCTCCAACAGGAAGACCTTTCACCTGCGAGGCTGCAAATTCACCACCGGCTTTACGAAGGCCGCCAATGGCTTCCGCCAGTACCGCACCCACGAGGAGGCGGTCATGGACGGGCGGGTGCCCTGCAAGAGCTGCGGCGCCTGACCCCGCCTCCGGCCAAGAGAAGTCCAGCAAATTTTCGGCTCCCCAAAATCAGCCAGCCGGCTCCAGGAGCATTTCCTATGCCCGATAACAGTCGTCAGCCCGCAACTCCCGTATCCGATACCCTCACTCACCTGGATGAGCAGGGGCGGGCCAAAATGGTTGACGTCGGGTGGAAACCCGTCACCGACCGGGAAGCAATAGCCCGGGGTTCCGTACGCATGCTGCCCGAAACCCTGCGTCTCATTATCGAAGGCCAGGTGAAAAAGGGTGACGTCTTCACCATTGCCCAGCTGGCCGGAATAATGGGCGCCAAGCGCACTTCAGAGCTCATTCCCCTGTGCCACCCCTTGCCTCTCAACAAAATTGACGTGGAACTGGAAGCCGACAAGGCCAACAACAGCGTCAACATCACCGCAACCGCCACAACCTCCGGCAAGACCGGCGTGGAAATGGAAGCCCTGACCGCCGTATCCGTCGCCGCCCTGTCCATTTACGACATGTGCAAGGCAGTGGACCGGGGAATGCAGATCGGCTCCATCCGCCTGGTCAGCAAGCGGGGCGGCCAGAGCGGCGACATCGCATTGGAGCCGGTCTAGGTCCCTTTGCCGCCTCTCCTTCGCAGTTCATCGCTCAACAGGGCAATTGCCGCGCTGGCGTAAACTATGTACTCCTCAGAACTCAGGTCCAGGGGCTGAAACTGTTCCACCTGGTCTGCCTCGGCCATCCCCGCAATTCCGGAAATTGCCGTAATCTCCAGGCTGCACAACCGCCCGTCGGGGTCCACGACCACGCAGCCCAGGTCCCTTGTTGCGGAAAGCCCCGGTTCCACTTCAACGGCTTGGACCGACGTCATTCCCAGGAAGGAGGGAAAGGGCCTGAGGCTCCGCGCCACTTGCTCCAGGACGTCCTGCAGCTGCTGCGCCGTCTTCGCCAGCAGCGCCGAAGCCCGGTCTTCTGTTGCGTCCGCATCAAAGTTGGTCATAAGAATTGCCCTTTGTCACTTCGCTCCGCCACATGCTCTGGGGGCTGTCGTCAAATTGAAAAGCGAAGCTTCATAACGCACCACCTCGTCGTTTCCGCGAAGGCGGGAACCTCGCCGGCTTTGGTCAATGTTCCTAATGCTTCAAGCATGACGAGACGATTTGACGACCCCACCAGGAGTGGAACGCTTCCCGTCCCGATGTAACAGTTCAGAGTTGAGGGAATTGCCTGCCCATACACCCGTCATACCCCCGAATTCGTAGGGGCGCATGGCCATGCGCCCCTACCCAACCCACGACTTGCACATGTTCCAGGTTCCCGCCTGCGCGGTAACGACGGGGTATCCCCCAAATTTGTTATGCGATTCCCCTGCCCGACCACGGACTGCCAATTGACACACTTCCCGTTGCCCATTTAATATTATTGGCCCAGGCAACACTTGGCGGCTGGTCGGTGTGCCTGCTCGGTGGCGACGTAGCTCAGTGGCAGAGCGGGCGCTTCATAAGCGCTAGGTCGTTGGTTCGAATCCATCCGTCGCCACCAACCTCTCACGTCGATTATAACTTCCCTCCCCAAGCCATTCCCTTTAACTTGCCGACAGAGTTCCCACTCCCGCATTGCGGAGGGCCCTTATGCCTCCATTCCTGGTCCCTGGTCTGAGCAATGAAGAAGCCAGCGACATCTGCATGAACCTCTGCCGCGCCATGTGCTGCCGGGGCCCGTTGCTGCTCGAGCTGGCTCCGGATGAGGTGGAAGACTTCCTTGCTAACGGGGAGAGACTTCAGGTCGAGGTGCGGATAAACCGCGGCGTCAACAATGGGGCCTGGCTGAAGTTTGCCGATCACGAGGGGGAACGCTGCCCGATGCTCGACCCCAAATCCTTTGCCTGCCGCATCTACGAGCAAAGGCCGGCACGGTGCCGGGACTTTCCCGACCGCCAAGTGCCGGGGTGTGCCATCTCGGGGGGTTAAAGCGGTGGGAGCAAAACGCAGGCCGGGCTAATGCGCTCAGCATCCTGCATATTACTCCTCCTTTTCCATCTGCTGGCCCAGCTCGTCGAGGAACCGTTCAATCTCAGGCGACAGGCTGACTTCCGTAGGGGCTTCGCTGGTGGCGGCTTCCTCTTCGTCCTGCTGGGCGTCGTAGTAGGCTTCCATCTGCTGGATCAGAGCCTTCAACTCCGAATTACGCTCAACCGCCGAACTCAACTCCCGATATTGCCGCTGGCCCCTTCTCACCGGCGCCAGGTCCGACGGAATATTGGGATACACGGAACTGAGGCACTCGATCATGCGGGAAGTACCGGTGAAGTCCTCTTCCAGCTGCAGATACTGGGGCAGATGCACCATAAAGTTTATGGTCTCTATGCCCAGGCGGTCGATGCCCTCGGATACCAGGTTCATAATTGTCGTCGGGCCCTGGTAATTGCTGCTCCGCAACTTCAGATTGGGAACGGCCTTGTTCTGGGGAACCTCGCCCAGCGAGCCGGTGACCAGCAAAGGCCGGGTATGGGGGACGGCATCATACATTGCCCCCAGGCGGCAGTACCGCTTGACGCCGAAATGTTCAACAACTTCCAGGATGGAGTCGGTGTAGTCCTCGCTGCCTGCGTGAGGCTCCATCATGTGGAGGAAAATGTAGTCCGGCCCGTCGTCCGACGTGGCGTAGCGCAGGTTGCTGTTGGGGATGGTGACTCTCCGCTCCCCTTGCACCAGGCGTATATTCGGCCGGTACCTGGTAAAGTCAAAGAAGTTGCCCGGGCGCGCCAGCTTGCCCAGTTCCTTTGAACCGAGGTATCTCTCCAGCCGGCTCAAGGTCAGCGTGCCTACACTGCCCACGTCCACCCAGGGACGAATCATTGCGAAAGCATGGGGCTCCCTAAGCTCGGGAACTGGTTCTACTATTTCAAATGCTCCGATCCTCATGGGGTTATCTTGCCAGAAATGACCTCCCAATTCAACCCGCCCTTCCATTGCGCAAGGCAATCCCGTCTTGAATAGAGGCTGATGTATTAATCGGAGGCCATATCGGCCAGGGCCCGTCAGAGGGATTAGGGTGACAGTCAGTTAAGGCGCGATTGCCTTTCCTCTCCGCAAGAGTTCGAAATTAACGGCATTTCCGTGCCAGCCAGGCCCGTCATATCGGCGAAAGCAGGCAACCAGGGACTCCTCTCTGCCCCAGACCCGTATGCGGCGCTAGCCTGGCTGGGTTCTGGCGCAGGCCGGAAGAACGCGTTCCAGGCCGCCGTGACTCATCAACTCTGAACTGTTGTCCCATTTTCCCAAGCGATTCCGGTGCTTAATGAGGGTTTTCTTGCCCACAGCCCGGTTCAAGGCGTATTCTCTCTTCAGTTTCCGCAGCGCGGCCCCATGCGTCAGTCTCCATCTGAGGGTACCTCCAGCCTTGTCAACTGCCTCCCCATCGCGCCGCCGCCGCCCCGGCAGAATCACTAGGCCTTTGGTGAGGATGGCCATCGCCCTGCGCTATCCCGATTTCCGCGTTCTATGGCTCTCCACCGTTTCCAACCAACTGGGCTGGGGAATGCAGCAGGTCCTCCTGGGCTGGCTCGTTTTCGACATGACCGGAAGCGCCGGCATGGTCGGCGCCGTTTTCGCGGCCCGTTCGGCCCCCAATCTCGTGGTCGGCCTGGTCGCCGGCTCCATCACCGACCGCTTCGACCGGCGGGCCATTATGCGTCTCTCCTGCGCCGCCATGCTGGTCCTCTCCCTTCTGGCCTCCTGGCTTCTGTTCGCGGATGACATGAGTATCTGGCTGCTGCTGGGGTCAACCTTTATGCTGGGGGCTGCCCAGGCCTTCTACATGACCTCCCGCCAGGTTTACGTTTATGACATCGTCGGCGGCCATCGCGCCATCAATGGCATAGCGCTGGTCTCGCTGGCCCAATGGGTAGGCGGAATCATTGGCTCACTGGTTACAGGCGGGTTGATCGCCTTTCAGGGGCCCGCCGTGGCGTTTCTCGTCATGGGCCTTACCTATGGAGTCGGTATAGTGATTATGTTGTGGCTCCGGCACGCCGGTTCCTCCGCGCCGGTTTCCCGCGAGCCCATCCTGGAGAACCTGGTCAACTACTTCCGCGCCCTTAAGAACAACCGCGCTATGCTGAGCCTTATCATTTCCACCGCCGGCGCGGAAGTGCTGGGCTTCTCCCACCAGGTAATGCTGCCCATTCTGGCCCGCGAGGTTCTTGGCGTCGGCGCCTTTGGCCTGGGCCTCCTGACCGCCTTCCGCTTCCTTGGCAGCGCCATTGGCGTCTTCACCGTAGCCGCCATGGAGCGCGTGCGCCGCAAGGGCGTACTGCTGCTCTGCATCATCGGCATGTTCGGAGTGGGCGAAATCCTGCTGGGCCAGTCTCCCTTCTTCTGGGTGGCTGTCGTCTGTGTGATGTTCATAAACCTGCTGGCCTCGGCCACCGACATTCTCCACCATACCCTGTTGCAGCTCAGCGTCTCCAACGAGCAGCGGGGCCGCGCCATGGGGTCCTGGATATTCGGCATCGGCATGGCCCCTCTTGGCCAGCTCGAGGTAGGCTTCCTGGCCGGGGAAAC
Organism: Chloroflexota bacterium; assembly: GCA_028874675.1. GTDB lineage: Bacteria > Chloroflexota > Dehalococcoidia > Lucifugimonadales > UBA3495 > Bin22. The sequence goes on along the minus strand of JAPPJA010000302.1, from coordinate 12,468 downwards.
CAACTCCAGGACAGCGCTGCTGGTCAACGGAACCGCCCTCATAGTCCTGGCGGCCCTGATGGGAGCCCTGATGCCCCGCCTCCGCCGCCTGTAGAGCCCCACGGCCATACCCGGAGGGTCGTCAGCAATTTCCCCGCTAGTTTAGGCGGTACGCTCCCAGGGCATTCGCGTTCTTGCGCTGGCTCAAATGCGCCAGGGCTGGCAAAAAGAAATCGTGTTACCCTCGCCTTGAAGAAGCGATTAGAGCGCCATCTTTAGAGCGAGATCGACCTGCTTTGGGGCCACCTTCGCCTTACTTTCCCATCCGTCCCCGATAATCTATAATCCGCCTAACGCAACCCAGAAGGAGGCGCCATATGATCACCAAGTTCGACAGTCTCTATGCCGGCCACGTCGATATGGACAATGTGGGCTATGGCGGGACCGCCGTAAATGACCGGTCTTTTTCCGATGAGTACCTGGCTACGGCCTTCGACAAGGCCCAGGCCATCGCCCAGACCATGGACCGGCTGGGCTACGACACCATGTGGATGGCGGAACACCATTTCCAGCCCGAGGGCTACGAGTGTATCCCCAACCTCCTGATGCTCAATGTTCACCTGGCGCACCTTACCAAGACTCTGAAATTCGGCTGCGGCTTCAACATTGCCCCGATGTGGAATCCATTGCGCCTGGCCGAGGATTTCGCCACCGCCGACATTCTTACCAGGGGCCGGGTTATCTTTGGAGTAGGCCGCGGCTACCATACCCGTGAGGTGGAGACCTTCGGTTCACCCTTGCTGGACCAGCCGGCCAACCGGGACCTTTTTGAAGAGCAGGTCGAGATCATTCTAAAGTCCTTCAACGAACGTTCCTTCTCCCACCAGGGCAAGTATTACACCATCCCACACCGGGTTCCCTACCGGGGTTACGAACTTGAAGAAATCACCCTGGTGCCCCGCCCCCGCACCTTGCCGGTGGAGACCTGGCAGCCCATTCAGAGCGCGACGCCCCGTGCGCTGGATTTCATGGCCAAACACGGAATCAAGGGCATGATCGGCGGAGGCGTTTCCGAGGGTGGCGCCATTTACGACGTCATCGCTGCCTACCGCGACGCCGTTGTCCGCGCCGGCCGAGAGGATGTTCAGCTGGGCGAGGACCTGGCCATCGGCTTCCACTTCTTCATGGCCGACACCCAGGAAGCTGCCATCAGGGAAGCCGCCAGCTACTACGAGGAGAACCTCAAGATGTTCGGGCCCCTGCGCCTCGTCCGCTCCCTGACCGATGACCAGATAGAGGCCATGGGCGATCCCCGTCGCGCTCCCACCGCCGGCCTGCCCACCATCGAACGGGCCGTCGAACGCCAGGGCTTCCTCTGCGGTCCCCCGGAACTGATCATCGAGCAGCTCAAGGAGTTGGAAGAGCAGTACCCGGGCCTGGACCGCGTGGGCATGAGCCACCCGGTGGGCACGCCCGAAAAGGTGATCCTGGAACAGCTGGAATGGCTGGCCCGCGACGTCATGCCCGCGTTCACCAGCAAGGCCGAGCAGGCCGTCCCCGCCGACTAAGGGTCGAACAAGATCGAAGTTTTGGACTGGGGATTGGTCCTGGCATCCGGCGAAGCTTGAATCCAGGACCCTTCCGGTTTTTGGCTTTCGGCCGGAATGGCGGCGGGCAAGGCGCTCTCGTCGCTTGAAATCTTAAGGAATGAATCAATTTGGCTTCTGATTCTCGCTCCGGAATGTTGGCCTGGCTGCCCCTGGCGGTGGTTACTGCCGTATTGTTCCTGGTCGTCGCCCTGTTCTGGGTGGTGGCGCCCCCCTCCGGAGGATCACAGGGCGCCGCATCGGCCGAAGTGACTCCTGCCCAGCGTGTCCAGCCCCGGCCCACGGTCACCCCGACTCCTTCCATCGTAACCCCGGCGGGCTCCTTGGAAGCCCCCGGTTTTCGGGGCATCGTCCAGTGGATCAACAGTGAACCCCTCGTGCTGGAGGAACAGCGAGGCAAGGTCGTCCTGATTGACTTCTGGACCTACACTTGAATTAACTGCAAGCGCACCCTGCCGTATGTAAGGGACTGGTACGACAAATACACTGACCGGGGTCTGGTCGTGGTCGGTGTTCACACGCCGGAGTTCGAGTTCGAGAAAATCGAGGAAAATGTTAGGGGAGCCCTGCCCCCGCTCAATGTGGTGTGGCCGGTGGCCATGGACAACGACTACAGCACCTGGCGCGCCTACAATAACCGCTACTGGCCTCGCAAGTACCTCATTGACCAGGAAGGCATAATCCGCTTCGACCACATCGGCGAGGGCGCCTACCTGGAGACCGAGCTTCACATCAGGAACCTGCTGGTCGAGGCGGGCGCTGATGTCTCCGACATCACCGTGGGAGGAGTGGAAGCCCGTTAAGTCCGGTCAACACCCCGCATTGGTTGCCAGTGGGCCGCTTTCCACCGGGCCGGAAAGCGGTTATTTTGTTCCAAACGCATTACAGAACCCAGGAGGCACCCGCTTGACTTCCCAACCCATGCCAGGAGACTCCACCCCCCTGATTCATCGCAGGCTCTTCTTCGGAAATCCCGACAAGGCCTCGCCCCAGATCAGCCCCGACGGCTCCCAGCTGAGCTTCCTCGCCCCTGTTGAGGGAGTCCTGAATGTCTGGGTGGCCCCGGCCGACGACCCCGCATCGGCGCAGCCCGTCACCAGGGACACTGGACGCGGTGTCCGCCTTTACGGCTGGACTTTCAATGGCCGCCAGATCGCCTACCTCCAGGACAGCAACGGCGACGAGAACTGGCACATCTACGCGGTCAACCTTGAATCCGGCGAAATTCGCGACTTGACCCCGCTGGATGGCGTCCAGGCCCAGATTAACCGGGACAGCCCAAAGCACCCCGGCCGCATTCTCGTCGGCCTGAACGACCGCGATCCTCAACTCCACGACATTTACCTCCTTGACCTGGAGACCGGCGATCGGGAACTTGCCCTGCTAAACGAGGGTTTTGCCTGGTTCGTCGCCGACGAAGACCTCAACATACGCCTTGCCGCCAGGCTCACCCCCGACGGCGGATCCGAATACCTGGCGAGGTCCCGGGACGGCAGCTGGGAGCATGCCTTTTTCATCGGCATGGAGGACGCCGTCACTACTTCCCCCATTGAATTTGACCGCACGGGTCAGGCCCTGTATATGTCTGACTGTCGGGACCGGGATACGGCCGCCCTCAAGTCGATTGACCTGGCTAGCGGAGCCCAGTCTGTCCTGGCGTCGGACGACCGCGCCGACGTGGCCGACACCATGCTTCACCCAACGGAAAAGACCCTGCAGGCCGTCGCCTTCAACTATGACCGGAAGACCTGGCAGGTCTTTGACGTGGCTGTTGGCGCCGACCTGGAATTCCTCGCCTCAGTCTCCCCGGGCGACATAGAAGTCATCAGCCGCACCCTGGACGATAGCTGCTGGATTGTCGCCTACCTCCTGGATGACGGCCCCGTCCGCTACTACCGGTATCTGCGGGAAACCAGGGACGCCCAGTTTCTCTTTACCAACCGCGCCGCCCTGGAGGAGCAGCCCCTGGTCAAGGTCCACCCGGCGGTGGTCCCTTCCAGGGACGGTCTCGACCTCGTTTGCTACTATTCCCTACCCAGGCACGCAGACCCGGATCAGACCGGCACCCCCGCCGGCCCGCTTCCCCTGGCCCTCCTGGTTCACGGCGGTCCCTGGGCCCGCGACTCCTGGGGCTACAACCCCGTGTACCAGCTGCTGGCCAACCGGGGCTACGCCGTCCTCAGCGTCAACTTCCGGGGCTCCACCGGCTTCGGCAAGAACTTCGTTAACGCTGCCAATCACGAATGGGGCGGCAAAATGCACGACGACCTCATCGATGCCGTCAGCTGGGCCATCGGCCAGGGCATAGCCGACCCCGACCGCGTAGCCATCCTAGGAGGCAGCTATGGGGGTTACGCCACCCTCGTGGGCATGACTGCCACCCCTGAAGTGTTCGCCTGTGGGGTTGATATAGTCGGCCCGTCCAGCCTGGTTACCCTTATGGAGACCATTCCGCCCTACTGGCAGCCAGTTATTGACCTGTTTACCAGCCGCGTCGGCGACTACCGCACCGAGGAAGGCCGTGCCTTTCTCCTGGAGCGGTCCCCTCTGACCCGCGTGGACAACATCCGCAAGCCCCTGCTCATCGGCCAGGGGGCCAATGACCCGCGCGTAAAGCAGTCCGAGTCCGACCAGATTGTTGCCGCCATGCAGCAGAAGGGAATTCCCGTCACCTACGTTCTCTTCCCCGACGAGGGCCACGGGTTCGCCCGCCCCGAAAACAACCTCGCCTTCTTCGCCGTGGCCGAGGCTTTCCTCGCCCAGTGTCTTGGAGGGCGGTACGAACCCCTGGGTGACGGCCTAGAGGGTTCCTCCATAACCGCCCCTTCCGGCAGCGAGCACGTCCCCGGCCTGAGCGCAGCCCTGTCCTGAACTTCAAGGCCTTGACCTGGGGAAATAGAGCTGCGATGTGGGTGGTTTGCTGCGGTCAGGGGCGGGTTTGAGACGTGCCCTAACTGCTCTTCGATCGCTCTGCCTGTGAGATGCCACTTGAAAAGGAAGGCTTCCCCCTGGACATTAAGGGCCTGGCAACATAGAAGGGCGGGATTTGCACCCGCCCCTTCTGTTTGCTTCGCAGTGGGCTCCGTCGAAGGCTTTCGTCTCCCTAAAGATTGATGGCAGCCTCGGCGTAGTCCCGTTCCTTGCTGTAAACTTGTATGCGATGGCGCACTGCCTCGGCCACGTAAAGCCGGTCATCCGCGTCCAGGTTCACCGCTATGGGCCTGTTGAACCGCCATTCCACTTCCATGTTCGTCCGGCGGCGGGCCTTGGCCACATCCGGGTTGGCGTCAATGTAGTCCTGTACCCAGGGCGAGGGCGTCTGGGCGTCGCCCACCAGCGTCGCGATGAACTTTCCGTCCGGTTCGTATATCTGCACCTGGTGGTTGCCCCAGTCGGCCACGTAAACATCGCCATCCGAGTCCACCGCAACATCGGTGGGCCGGCTCAGCCCGCCCACGCCATCGGAGGTCACACCGAACTCTGCCAGGAAGCGACCGTCCCCGCTGAACTTCTGGACTCGGTCATTCTTCCAGTCCGCCACATACACATTGCCCTCGGCATCCAGGCACAGACCCCAGGGCTTGTTGAACTGGCCCGGTCCGCTGCCCTCGCTGCCCCAGGTAGCCAGGCGCCGGCCGTCCTTGCTGAACTTCTGTACCCGGTTGTTCTGGCTGTCCACGATGAACAGGTCGTTGGCGCCGTCAACCGCAATACCCGAGGGACCCCGCATCTGCCCTTCGGCGCTTCCGGCATCCCCCCACTTGGCAAGGAACTGTCCATCCTTGTCCATCACCGTCACCTTGCTGGTATTCTCGTCGGTGACGTAGATATTCTCCTCGCTGTCCAGGGCAATTCCCATGGGCCAGACGAACTGCCCGTCTCCCATGCCGAATCGGCCAATGTCAGCAATGAATTCGTGCTTCAGGGTGCACTTGCTTATGCGCAGGGTTATCTCGTCCACACCCCGGTTAAGCACATAGAGGGTCTCGTTGCTGCCCAGGGCGAAGTCCATGGGCACCAGGAACCCGATTCCCGAGGTGGAATACATGCCAATGCAATGGCTGTAATCGAAAACTCGCCCGGCGGCGACGGTGGTAAGCATTTCTGCCTCCTCAATAGCGTAAGGGAGTATTGCCAATTTACACTGGCTTGGTATCCCTGTAGGGGGGGGGTTTTAACCCGCCCCGACAACGATTAACGTAGCTTGCACTGCCTTGGCCTACAGGAAGTCCATCTGCTCGAACTCGCCGCCCACGATGGGCTTGGCGTCCAGGCCCAGCCACCGCTCCGCGAACGTCGAGTAGAACCCGCGGAAATCATAGCTGGGGACCAGGTCGCCCTCGAACAGGTCCTCGGCCTTCATTGAGGGGTATTCACCATACATGCCCGGGTTAACCGCGTCCCCCAGGGCAAAGGCCACGCCGCCTCGGCCGTGGTCGCAGCCTGTGCCGTTGTCCTGGACCCTCCGGCCAAACTCGGTAAAGACCAGCATTACCACGTTGTCGGCGGCATCGTGCTCCCGCAGGTCGGCGAAGAAGTCATTGACCGCGCCGGAGACGTCCGTCCACAGCTTGGCGTGGGTGGGCAGCTGGTTGAAGTGTGTGTCAAAGCTGCCGTACTGGGTGTAGAAAATCTGCGTTCCCAGGTTTGCCAGGTGCACCTGCGCCACGCTCTTCAGGCTCTTGGCTATGGGATTATCGGCGTACTCTATGGTGGAGGAGTACTGTTCCGGGGCCGTCTTGATAATGTCCGCGCCCTTAAGCGCGTCCCGCCCGGTCTGCCCCAGGTAGTCCATCGTCATGCCCGTCCCGATGGCCGGCGAATAAACCCTGGAGAAAAGTTCCAGCATCTGCTCCCGATCCTCCCCGGCGCCAATGGCGGGAATGTCGGTCAGCACGCCGTAGGAGGCCAGGTCCGACACCGACGTCACCGGCACGCCTCGCAGGGCCATGGCCCGGGGCAGTCCCTGCCCAAAGTTCACGCCCTTGAGCACGTTCTCGCCGGCGGGGTCCAGGTCGCGGATGACGCGGCCCAGCCAGCCCTCGGTGCCCACCTTGTCCGGTTCGCAGGTGTGCCAGATGTCCATGGACCGGAAGTGAGAGCGGGAGGAGTTTTCGTACCCGATGCCGTGGATAATCGCCATCTGGCCCTGGTCCCACAGGTCCTTCACCGGACCCATGCTGGGATGGAAGGCCAGGTCATCCGTGAACTTGATCAGCTGGTCTTCGGGCAGCCCCAGGTTGGGCCGGTTTTCCCGGTAGAGGGGATTGGTAAATGGTACCACCGTATTGAGATAGTCATTGGCGCCGGAAAGCTGCAGAACCACCAGCACCGGATCTTTCTTGGTCGAGGCCATGCCGTCCTCCTGTTCTTGGCTGAAATTGCCGGCTTATCTTGCCGGCTTAGGCAAACTGGAACTCCCGGGTAGCGGCAATCATTGCCAGCATGACTCCGGCCCGTTTTTCCGATTCGGCTGCGCTTTCCTCAGTTTCCCAGCTGATGTCTCCGCCCTGCTGGGCCTGAGTCAACAGTTCCTGGAAGGTGCCGTCATCCACTTCCACCGGACCAACCAAGTCCAGGCAGGAGCGAACAAATTCAGCGGGACTCAGCGTTCCCCGTTCCTTCAGGCCCGCCATTATGGCCTTGACCCCGGGCAGCGAGGTATCGGAAAGCAGCTTGGCGGCGAAGTTGACCCGCCGTACCAGGGCTCCGCCGTCTATCCACTCGGAACCGGTGTGCCAGCTTTCCACGCTGGGGGGATTCATCAGTTCCTGGCCCTGCCAGGCGCACTCGAAGGCCAGCAGGGGGAACCCCGTTCGCGGCTGGTAGTAATTCCCGGCCAGCCGGGCCGTGCTGACGACCAGCTCGGCGGGACTCTTTACGTGCTGGAACTGGGCCTCCTTGAAGAAGTCCGAGTTGAACAGCGCCCGTAATATGGCCTTGATGTCGGCGCCCGAGTCCATGTACGCCTTGACCAGCAGATCAATGGCGGCCTCGTCGTTGGGCGGCGTAATGCTCCACGCTGGCACCTGGGGCTCGTCTGCCACAAAGAAGTTATACAGGTGACGGGCCAGGAATCGGGCCGTGTCCTCCTGCTTGACGATAATGTCGATGATATCGCTTCCGTCGAAATTGCCCGTGTTGCCCAGGAACTCCTTCTCGCCGTAATCGTGGTCTTCAGGGCGAAACTCAAAGCTCCAGTAGAACCGGCCCACCGGCTGCCTGGGCGGCTTCGTCCCGATGGTCCAGCCGGTGAAGGCCCTCGAGGCTTCCTTGATGTCGTCCTCGGAATAGTGGCCCACACCCATTGAGAAAAGTTCCAGCAACTCACGGCCCCAGTTCTCGTTGATGGAGCCATAGTGGTTGCCATTGTTGTCCAGCCAGTAAATCATGGCCGGGTTCTGGGCCAGCTGTACCAGCAGGTTCGGGAAGTTGGTCAGGCCTTCCTTGCGGAACATGGCCACCTGCGCCAGCATCTCCGGCGGATTGTCCACCTTGGAGTTCCCTGTGGCGAAAAGCTGGTGCCAGAAAAGGGCTATTTTTTCCTTCAACGGCCACCGGGTATTTACCATCCGGTAAACCCACTCAGTCTGCGCCGCCACCGGGGCCAGCGAGCTTTCGAACTGGGGGAAGTGACGGTAAAGCTCGTCTTCATCAATGCCCGAGTCGGCGCCAGGATTGAGCAACTCTTCCACCGTGGCCTCATAGCCCCTGGCGCAGCGTTCCTCCAGTTCGGCTCGGGAGGCGCCAAATCCTGCGCGGCGCATCAGGTGTGCCATCAGGGCAATATCTGCTTGGTTCGGCATACCCTCTCCTCCATTAAAATCATTTGCCTGTGCTTGCGATCAATTCAAACGGGCCGCTCCCACTTAACGGGCAGCGGCCTGCTGGGCGGCCATTTCCTCGTCCCAGGGTCCGGGGAACTGGCCGGACATTCGCCCCTCGCCCATAAAGACGTTCTCTTCCCGGTTCCACTGGCTGCGCGGCAATTCGTAGGACACTTCAACGCCGTTGCCATCCGGGTCGTTGAAGTAAATTCCGATCGAAATGCCGTGGTCGGAAATGTGGCCGATGGGCACATTCTTTTCCTTCAACCGGTGGTACATTTCCTTCAGGTCGTCCAGGCTCTCCATCATCCAGGCCATGTGGTTAAGGCCCACCTGCCGGTTCTGAATCCCCGGGGCTTCCTCTCCAACCTCGATCAGGGCTACTTCGTGGGACTGCTCAATGTCTGCCGACATGAAAGCCGCCCGCCCTGGCTTAAAGTCATAGGTGTGCAGGCCAAGAATGTCCTCGTACCATTGCTGGGAGCGTTCGGCGTTGCGCACGAAGAGATTCACGTGACCCAGGAACTTGGGCTTGTAGCTCATACCCCTACCTCGCAGTTTACGATGTGCCTACAAATTTCAAGGTAAAAATTACCATAAAGCCGTGTGTAGCGCAAGAAAGTCGTACCTGAAACTCCGCCTCCTCGGCCCAATTCGCCCGTTCCTGAAGCGGGTCAGGCCGGATACTTTTCTAGCCACCAGCGGGCTATGTCTATTCGCCGCGCGAACCACACCCCCTCGAACCCCCGGGCGTATTCAATGAACCGCTCCACCGCCTGCGACCGCGACGGCCGGCCCGTGATGCGGCAATGCAGCCCCACCGACATCATCTTGGGGTGCGACGCACCTTCCCGGTAGAGGCAGTCAAAAGAGTCCTTCAGGTATTCAAAGAAGTCTCCCGTGCTTACCAGGCCACCCCGCCAGAAACGGGCGTCGTTGGTTTCAAAACTGCAGGGAATTACCAGCCACGGGCGGTCGGCCACCGAAACGTAGTAGGGAAGGTCGTCATTGGTGGCCAGGCTGTCGTAAATGAACCCCCCTTCGGCCACCGCCAGTTCCCGGGTGTTGACGCTCGGACCGTAACGGGTGAACCAACCCAGGGGCCTCTCACCCGTCGTAGCCTCGATGGAAGCCACCGCCTTGCGCATATCCGCCGCTTCCTCTTCCCGGGACATGTGGTGCACTTCCGACCACCGGTAACAGTGCCCGCAGGGTTCATGACCCCGGGCTGTGATCTCCCGCGCCAGTTCCGGGTTGCGTTCCAGCGCCTGGGCGCAACAGTAGAAGGTGGACTTGACCTCGTGCCGGTCAAACATATCCAGCAGTCGCCACACTCCCACCCGGCTGCCGTACTCGAAAAACGACTCGTTGTAGAGGTCCCTCTGTCCCGCCGGAATGGGCGAAGGCACCTCGTTGTTGCTCTCGTGGTGGTCATCCCCGTCCAGAAGGGAATACTCCGATCCCTCCTCGTAGTTGACCACTAGTGACACCGCGATCCTGGCCCCATTGGGCCACTCAATTTGCGGAACGTTGCGCCCATAGCCGATGAAGTCCCGTTGCGTAGCCAAATCCTGCCTCTCCTGTAGTCCCCATGGGAACAATAGTATCTTGGCGCATTATATCCCCTGAAACTCATCAAACACCCACCGAGGCCTCTTTCCCCTCCAATGCCTTTCACTCCCGAGGCGGGCTTCAAGCATTCCCCTGACTGCATTTCGACCGTCCCGCCTGTGCCAATCCGCCTGAATTGGACCGCTTCCCTTCCTCCAACTTCCGTTGACACTGCAGGTGGCCCTGTTTACACTCGCCAAAACGCGACACCAGAGGGGAGGGCCCATGCCGAACTTAGAGGAACTCTTCACCCAGGTTGATGCTTCCCTGGACGACATCATCGCCCTGGAGCGGGCGCTGGTCCAGATTCCCTCGGTCAACACCGGTTTTATGCCCACCGGCAACGAAACTCCCGTTTGCGAACTGGCCCGCGACTTCCTTGCTGAAGACGGCATCCAATCTGAAATCCTTGAATCCGCCCCCAATCGCGGCAACCTGATCGCCCGCATGGAAGGCCGTTCGGGCAAAGCGGGCCTCATGTTTATGTCCCACACCGACGTCGTGCCCGTGGAAGACGAGGCCAAGTGGCATTTCCCTCCCTTCAGCGCCACCGTCCACGATGGCCGCATTTACGGCCGCGGCGCCTCCGACTGCAAGGGCCTCCTCACCTGTCAGCTCATGGCCATCCGCCTGCTCCAGCGAAACGGCATCGAGCTGGAAGACGGCCTGATTCTCGCCGCCGGCGCGGATGAGGAACACGGCGGCCGCTACGGCTTTGGCTGGCTGGCCGACAATCACCCCGACAAGCTGGCCGCGCCCTACGCCGTCAACGAAGGCGGCGGCACTCCCGTCAGCGCGGCCGGCGCCCTCACCTACATTCTCGGAGTAGGCGAAAAGGGCAGACTCCAGGTGGAGATTGACATAAAGGGGACCAGTTCCCACGCATCCGTCCCCTGGCAGGGAACCAACGCCCTTTACCGACTGAGCACGGCCCTCAACGCCATCGAGGGCTACAGTCCCGAGCGGGACACCTCCACCGCCATTTTCGACCACCTGTCCACCTTCGCCATCGAGGACAAACCCTCCGCCGCCAACGTGGACGCTATAATCGCTGACATCGAGTCCGACAATCCCCGCTTCGCCTCCATGCTTCGCGCCCTCTCCCGCATGACCCTTACCCCCACCATTGTGCGCGGCGGCATTAAGTCCAACAGTGTCCCCGAGTCCATCCGCCTTACCTGCGACGTCCGCACCCTCCCCCACCAGGACGAGGAATACGTTCGTCGCCAACTGGACGACGTCCTGACCGACGTCCCCGGCGTTTCCTACGAGATTGACTACATGGCTCGGCCCAACTCTTCCCCCTTCGAATCAGCCCTGGCCACCAGTCTCCGGACCGTAACCTCCCGGGCCCTCGAACGGGACGACATTCAGTGGGTGCCCGCCATCAGCAATGGATTCACCGACTCCCGCTTTACCCGGCCCCTCGGCACCGTCACCTACGGTTTCACCGGTTCCCATCCCGACGACGACCCCATGCTCAACTTCACCCACGGCACCAATGAGTCGGTGGGAATCAAAAGCCTCGTAAGCGGCACGAAGATAATGCTGGGCATCGCCTGCGATATGCTCGCCGTGAAATAGCCCCAGGCCGGGATGCCACTACAAGAGGTCTTGCCTCGTCAAGCGGGCAGGTCAGGATGGCAGTGGCGCAATCGCAGGAGCCAACCCTCAGCGCAGCTTCCCGGCTGTTCAGGAAAAGTAGAAAAGCGCCCATCAACCAGCCGACGCAGCCAAATGAAAACGGGTTGGCTCGGTATTGAGCCAACCCGCAATTCAGCCAAACTTGACCTGGAAGCTTATCTGGGGACCAGGTTGGGAGTGGCGGGGCCGTCCATGACCTCAACCTCTGCGCCGGGCTGCAGTTCGCGAGCCTTGGCCTCGAGGGAAGGCATGATAGAGTCGATCAGGTCCTGGTCGATGTCGGCAGCGATTCCGGGGTAACCGGCCCGCGCGATCATGTCCTTCAGGTCCTTGTTCTTGAACCGGTCCAGCGTCCATTCCAGCGTGTCGGGGACGAGGGTCCTGTCCCAGAAGATCCGGTGGTTCTTGTTCCGGGGACCATAGTGATAGTGGGGGGCGTCCCGGAAGCAGTCAAAGGCCAGGAGCTCGGTCTCTTCGCAATAGGTCCGGCCAGGAGTGCCGGCCAGGTCGGCCAGTACGTGAATGGCCAGCCCGCCGTCGCCGCCGGCCTGCTTGCGCAGCTCCAGCCCGAAGCGGATGTTGCCGGCCTCGAATATGTCGTGGCCGCGGTTATGCTTTACGGTGTTGCGACCCGTCGCATAGACTTCCCGGGCAGCGGATTCCACTTCACCCAGTACGGCCTCTACCTCGCCCATGTTGACCTGGCTGGCTACGTCTTCGTAACCCGATTCCTTCAGCATGGTGGGCAGGAAATTGCGGATCTGCTTCACCGACCACATGATGGGGTTGCCGTCCACGAC
>JAPPJA010000464.1 GCA_028874675.1 Chloroflexota bacterium | reverse complement strand
ACTTGATACGCTGGGCGCCGTAGTTTCGGGGGCGAGGCTCAAGCCTGGTGAAATGGCCATCAACTACATCAGGCTCCAGGGCGGCGCACCCGAGTCTTCGGTGCTGGCCACCGACATCAGGACCTCGGCGGTAAATGCCGCCCTCGCCAACGGAATGTTCGGTCACGCCGACGAGACTGACGATTTTGAACCGGTTACCAAGTCCCACCCCGGCTGCTCGGTAGTTCCGGCGGCGCTGGCCATGGCCGAGAGGGCGGGCAGTTCTGGGGAGGAATTGCTGCGGGGGGTAGCCCTGGGTTACGACCTCTGCTGCCGCTTCCTGCTTGCCCTGGACCCCGACGCCGTTAGGGGCGGCCACCGCAGCGCCGAGGGCACCAGCTCAACCATGGGCAGCGTCGGCAGCGCCGCCTCCATGGCCCGGCTGGACGAGGCCGGCATGCGTTATGCCATTTCCTATGCCGCCCAGCAGGTATCCGGGGTCTGGAGCTGGGTCCGGGATGCAGAGCACGTGGAAAAAGCTTTTGACTTCGCAGGAATGGGCGCCCGCAACGGGGTCACCGCCGCCACCATGGCGGAGGCCGGCCTGACCGGTGTCTGGGACGTTCTGGAGGGCGAGCACAACGTCCTCCAGGCCTTGTCCCTGGATCCCCGCCCGGATGAAATGGTGAATGGCCTCGGCAGCAGGTTCTTCATCACCGAAACGGCTATCAAGCCCTACTCGGTGGGGTATCCGATCCAGGCGGCCCTGGACGCCTTTTTCGCCCTGCAACGGCAGCACGGCCTTACCGCCGACAACGTGGACTCGATTTCCGTCAGGCTGCCCAGGGACGGCGCCGGCGTGGTAAACAACCGTTCAATGCCCGACGTTAACTGCCAGCACATGATTGCCGTAGCCCTGATGGACGGTGCCGTGACTTTCCTCTCCACCCACGACTACGAGCGGATGTCGGATCCCGCCACCCTTGCGGTAAAGGATCGCGTCACGCTTATACCGGATGAAGACCTGATGGACCCGTCGGCCCCCCGGAGCGGCAAGGTCATCGCGAACCTGAAAGACGGCTCGACCGTAGAGCATTTCACCCCCCACGCTTACGGCACCAAGGAAAACCCCATGTCCACCGAGGACGTCAACTCCAAGGTGAAGCTGTTGCTTGAGCCTGTGCTGGGCCCGCGCAGGACCGGGGTGGTTATTGAAATGGTCAACAGCCTGGAAGAGTTGCCCGACGTGCGGGAACTGATTCCCTACCTGACTGTTTCAGCGGCCGAAATGAGGGAAGCGACTTTCACCCATTAGCGCCCTGCCGCTTCACTGCAGCGCCGAGACGAAGAAAGGGGGGCGAGCGCCAGGCTCCCCCCCAAAGGCATTGCGACGTGGACGTCAGCGGCCGCCGGCCGATGCCCGAACTACCATTGCACAAACATTGGCATTACGACGTGGACATAGTCCTCCGACCCGATGGGCTTGAACACTCCGGGACTGGACGAGGTGGTTGTTTCCAGGGCCACCTGGCCCCGGTCCAGTACGGTCAGCACGTCCTGCAGGTACTTGCTGTTAAAGGCAATCCTGGACTCCCCTCCCTCTATCGCCTCCGTGTCCACCTCTCCCTGATTTTCTCCCACCTCTTCCGACCGGGCGGAAACTACGGCCTTGCCGGCAACGCCCTCTTCCTCGGGCGGCGTCATCTGCAGCCTGATAATGTTGCTGCCGTCCCGAGCGAAAATTGCCGCCGTACGGGTGGCGCGCAGCAACTTCTGCAGATCAAATACGCTGCGGGTATCGTAATTCTGGGGAATCAACTGGTCGTAGTTGGGGAAGGTGCCCTGCAACAGCTGGGAAACCACCTCAACCCCGGCAACCTTGAAGAGCACCTGCCCCCTCGCCGGAACCATCATTATTTCGACGGGATCATCCTGTTCCCCCAGCAGGCGATTCAATTCGTTCAGGGTTCTCGCCGGTACAATCACCCCAATTTCTTCCACTACCGGCTCCGCAAGGGTCCCGTGCTGTACCGCCAGGCGAAAACCGTCCGCCGCGGCCAGCGTAAACTTGTCCCCGGACAGCTTGGCCTCCACCCCCGTCAGGACCGGCCGGGACTCTTCGGTGGCGGCGGCAAATACTACCCGGGTGATCGCAGTCTTCAGGGCCTGGGAGCCTACACTGGCCGAAACTCCTTCCTCCACCTGGGGGATAGGGGGAAAATCGTCCGCGCTGGCCCCATGGATTCGGGCCTCCGCGCGGCCGCACACCAGCCGCATCACCCCGCTGCCGGCTTCCAGTTCCAGGTCAATCCGGTCGCTGGGCAGCGAATTTACAAACTCAGTCAGCAGTCGGGCCGGCAGGGTGATTGATCCTTCCTCTTCAATCATCGCCCCAATCCACGTTGTAATGGCAATCTCCAGATTGGTGGCCGAAAGCTTGAGCATCGACCGGTCAGTCTCCAGCAGGACATTCTGGGTGATGGGCAGCGTGGCGCGGCTGGCAACAGCCCTGCCAACTATGGACAGACCGCGACTGAGGTTCTCTTGCAGGCACGAAAGTTTCATTTAGGGTCCCCTGAAAATGCGCATTCGACTGCGCAAGTTTTGATTTCAAACTTCCAAGAATTTTATGCCATAAATTACGCCAATGCAAAAGCCGTTTGACATCATCTCGCCAAACCTTACGGGTTCGTTGGAGACAAACCCTCCCAGGTAACCGGCGCCGGAGCCCTGCGGTCAGCCCTGCTCCTACAGGCGCCATACCGATGTGTTCCCTTCAGCGTCTGCTATAATGCTCCGGTGTCTCCAACCCCTGCCCAATGGACAAGGTACCAATGACGGAATTGCTCGCTCAGTCAGATGCCTACATGAAGGAATTCTCGGCAATCGTTGCCGAGGTTTTGGACAGTGGCGTGGTCCTGGACCGCACGGCGTTCTATACCGGCGGCGGCGGCCAGCCCTGCGATACCGGCACCCTGACCGACGGCACCCACACCTACGACGTTACCAAAGTCGGGAGAGTGGACGGAAAGATTGTTCACCAGGTGGATGGGCCCGCCCCGGCGGTTGGAACCCCAGTCACGGGCGTCATAGACTGGGAAACGCGTTACCGCTTGATGCGCACCCATTCCGCCCTCCACATACTCTGCGGGGTTGTCTGGAGGGACTACGGCGCCAAGGTTACGGGCGGAGACATGCGACCCGGCGAAGCGCGTATGGACTTTGAGCTGGAACAGATGAGCGCTGAGTTTGCCACCGAAGTAGAGGCAAAGGTTAACGCCGAAGTGGCGGCGGCCCGCCCCATCCACGTCAACGTACTTACCCGGTCCCAGGCGGAAGAAGTCCCCGATCTCATCCGCACCAGGATCAACCTGCTCCCCGCCAACATCCAGGAGGTTCGCACGATAGACATATCCGGCC
>JAPPJA010000546.1 GCA_028874675.1 Chloroflexota bacterium | reverse complement strand
TCCCTCCCCTTATTCGAACCCTAGTTCCAGGTGATTGGCAGCGACTTCAATGAGCGGAAGGTAATGCTGGGCTGGTACTCGAGCTGGTCCTCGGTGGTGTCGAGGTGCAGGGACTCGAAGCGCTCGGCAAAGGCCTTGAAGGCTTCCTGGCCTTCCACCCGCACCAGGGTGGCGCCCAGGCAGTGGTGAATGCCGGCCCCGAAGGCCACATGGGGATTGGGCCAGCGGGTGATGTCGAACTGGTCGGGATTCTCGAACTTGCGGGGGTCCCGGTTGGCCGAGGAGATGAACCAGCGGATACGGTCCTCCTTCTTGATGACCTTGTCGCGCAGTTCCACGTCTTCGGAGGCGATGCGGGTGATGGACTTGACCGATGAGTCGTGGCGTAGGCACTCCTCGTTGGCCTTGACGTGCATGCCCTCGATGTCGCTGCGCAGCAACTCGTACTGGTCCGGGTTGCGGATGAAGGAGAGGATGCCGTTGCACAGCAGGTTGATGGTGGTCTCGTGGCCGGCCAGAAGCAGCAGAGAGGAGTTGGAGATGACCTGGTCACGACTGAACACGCCTTCCCGCTCGCCCTGGGCCAGCACCGAGATGAAGTCGTCCTCGGGTTCTACGATGCGCTTCTCCACCAGGGGGGTGACGTACTCGATCATCTCCCGGATGCCCTCGGAGAAGTTCTGCATGCGCCAGGGTTCGCCGCGACCCACGTAGAGGAGCTTTTCGGCCACCTCGCGGATGTAAGGGCGGTCCTGCCTGGGCACGCCCATCATCTCGGCGATGATGAGCAAGGGCAGGGGGGTCGCAAAGTCCCGCATTACGTCCATGCTGCCCCGTTCCTCTGCCTCGTCCAGCAGGTCCTTGATAACGTCCTTGACCATGGGCCGCCACTCCTCCATGGAGCGGGGGGTGAAGTAGCCGTGGACCACCTTGCGCATGTCCAGGTGGACCGGGCGGTCGTGCTGGATGAACTGGCGGGCCTGGTACTCCCTTACAAATTCATACAACCCCAGGTCGGAATCGTAGATGGTTGGGTAAGGAGGCCGGGGGTCGTTCTTGAACACCGCCGACGAGAAGAGCTCGTTGTGGCGGGTCAGCCATACCAGGTCGTCGTGACGGGTGACAACCCACAGCTGATAGAGGTCGTTCCAGTGGACCGGGTCTTCCTCCCGCAGCTGGCCGTAATAGGCGTAAGGGTCGTTGAGTACCTCGTCGGTGAACATGTCGTCGCTGACAGCAGTAACCATATCGCCACCATCCCTTAAATACGTTGCGAAATTCGTCAACCAGGGTACCCGCATGGTATCGAAATCACTGGAGATTTGCCTTTGGTGGATTCTATCAATGTAGCTGGCGGCAGGTCAAGGTTGAGCGAGGCGCTGGCCAAGGCTACCACATTATAGTCATCGTTACCCTGATCCCTTCGACCTTGCTCCTGGAAAGCTCCTCCCACGGTCTTAACTCTATCAAAGGGGCCGGATCTCGGACCCGTAACGGGCTGAAGGGCAGGATTTAAGGCCCTTCGGCGGGCTCAGGGCGACACACTCTTCACCGATGATTACTTGCCAGCCGTGGTCCAGGTCTAAAGTGCAATTGCACTGGGCAAAAAAAGTTTTTTGGTCGTTATCTGGTCTCATTTGAACTCATTTTGTATCTGCCGTGTTGTGAATTCCGGGCATTTCGCGAGAACGTTTCAGGTTTTTCCAGCTACGGCCCTGAGGTCAGATGTCAGGAAGTGTCGTCAAATTGGCCCGTAATTTCTGCAACAGTAGGAGGCTTGACTACAGTCGGCGAGGTTCCCGCCTTCGCGGGAACGACGAAATGGCACGCTGGGCAACTTCCACTTTCAAGTTGACGACAGCCCCTATGAGAACAGAGTCATTTGAGGCTCTTGTTCCTGGCTTGAACGCTGCGAACTGAGGGCTAAAAGAACGCTGCCGGCATGGCTGCCATCAGGCCGGATGACCGGGCGTTCCCCTGAGCGAACAGCCGTTGCAGGACGTGGCCAGGCCGCAGGGTGCGGCAGCGCCGGCTGCGGCGGGCGCGGGGCCGGATGGGACCGTCTCCCTGGCGCCTTCGGGGAAGAGGTCCAGCCTCAGCTGCTTGCCTGAGGGCGGGCGCTGGCCTGGGAATACCACGAAAGGCCAGGCCCGCTTGCGCACCACGCCCATGGCCGTCAGGTCGCTCCAGTTGTCTATGCTATGGTGGCGGCGGTTGTCCAGGATCCGCTGGGCGGAGGTGGGGCCCAGGCCGGGGACCCGCAGCAAGAGCTCGCGGCTGGCGGTGTTCAGGTCCACCGGGAAAGTGTCCAGGTTCTCCAGGGCGATGGCCGTCTTGGGGTCCTGGTCCAGGGGCAGGAAACCGCCGCCGTCGAAGGACAGGTCCAGTTCGTCGTTGGAGTACTGGTAGATACGCTTGAGCCAGTCCATCTGGTAAAGGCGGTGCTCCCGCAGGGGAGGCACGGGCGGCTTTTCCTCCAGGGGCGTGTCGGAGGCCGGCCGGAAGGCGGCGTAATAGACGCGCTTCAGGTTCCAGTCGCCGTAAAGCTGGTCAACCCTCCGGAAGATGTCGGCGTCGGACTCATCGGCGGCGCCCACCACGAACTGGGTGGCCTGGCCCACCGCGCCGCCGGTGGTGGAGCGGGTCAGCCCGTTAATCCAGGACATGGGAGCCAGGATGCCGTTTTCAAAGTCCTTGTGGGGACTGATGCGCTTCATGGCCTCCGCGGTGGGAGTTTCGATGTTCACGGACAGGCGGGTGCCCAGCCGGTGGGCGGCCTCCACGTACTGGTATTCGGCGCCGGGCATGACCTTGAGGTGGACGTAGCCCCGGAAGTTGTGCTTGCGGCGGAGGACCTCCACCACCTTGACCATGCGTTCGGTGGTTTTGGAGCCGCTGCCGGCGATGCCGGAGCTGAGGAAAAGGCCGGCGACGGTGTGGCAGCGGTGAAGTTCCATGAAGGCGTCGGCCAGTTCGTCCACCTTGAAGGCGTAGCGCTTGCGGGGGACGCAGATGCTGTTGGGACAGTAGGCGCAGTCCATCATGCAGAAGTCGGTGAACATAACCCGCATCAGGTTGATGAAATTGCCGCTGGGCATAGCGGCGCGGTACACCCCGGCCAGGGGGCGCTTGTCGGGAGCGGAATAGGGGCCGGCGACGCCTTTCCCCGCCCACTTGCCCTGGCTGCCCGAGCCAGTTTGGGATGGGGCCAGGACATCGTCGCCGGCCATACCGCCGAGGATCCGGATTTTGTCGTAAACGTCGGGGGCGCGCTGGATAAGCATCTGCCAACCTCCAAGATCACGTGATGAGAACATTAGTTCTCTTCAGGTTGACAGTGGGTCATCCAGGGTGTCAAGGGGTTGGGGGGGAATTTGAGACTAAGGGAAAGTGGGGGACAGG
>JAPPJA010000447.1 GCA_028874675.1 Chloroflexota bacterium | reverse complement strand
GGCTATCGTTTCAGAGCTTTTGTGATTTAGGACTGAGTTCAGTCATGGTTGAGGCTGCTCGGGGGAAGGCGGCCAGCCAGGTCTGCCCAGGAGTGTTGGGGGGAGCGCACCCTTCAATTTCATGGGTGCAGGCAGCGGCAGCCGCTTTGACCGGCCGTTAAGCCAATGCTAAAATTCAGGCAGCAATCTCGACGATTATGGTCAGAATTGGCGGCAGGATTTACCTGGCTTTGCCAGTTTGACCGTCAGGAGGCGAGTAGTTATGTCAGGACATTCAAAGTGGTCAACCATCAAGCGAGCCAAAGGCGCCGCCGACGCCAAGCGGGGCGCCCTCTTCACCAAGCTGGCCAGGGACATCACCCTGGCAACTTCCCAGGGAGGCGGCGGCGATCCGGATATGAACTTCCGGCTGCGGCTGGCCATAGACAAGGCCAAGTCCAGCAATATGCCCATGGACAGCATTTCACGGGCCATCAAGCGCGGCACGGGTGAGTCCGGAGAGGGGGCAGAGGCGCTTTCAGAAATCACCTATGAAGGCTACGGGCCTGGAGGAGGAGCCATTCTGATCCAGGCCGTCACTGACAACAGAAACCGCACTGCCGCCGAGGTGCGTTCCGCCTTCAACAAGGGCGGCGGCAACCTGGGCGAGTCGGGCTGCGTGGCCTGGAACTTTGAAACCAAGGGCGTCATCACCATCGAAATGGACGACGAGGAGAAGGCAGAGGAACTGGGGCTGGTGGCTATAGATGCCGGGGCGGAAGACGTGAAGATCGAAGACGGCATCGTTGAAATACATACCGCGCCAGACACCCTGCAGACCACTCAAAAAGCACTGGAAGAGCAGGAAGTGAGCTTCACGTCTTCGGATATCTCCCTGGTGCCCAAGGCTACGGTAGCCCTGGACGCGCGGGCTGCCGAACAGACCCTGCGCTTGCTGGACTTGCTTGAAGACCTGGCCGACATCCAGAAGGCCTACACCAATGCCGACTTTCCCCCTGAGGTCCTGGAGCAGTACGGGGCCGCATCCTAGAACCACCGGCTGAGCCTGGCGGGTGATGGTCTCGGTCCGGCATCGGGGCGGCAGCCATCACCTGCTTCTCTTTTGCCGCACTACCCTTGAGGCCAATGCTATGCGAGTCCTGGCAATCGATCCCGGCACCATCAAGATGGGCTACGGCTTTATTACCAGCGAACCCGCTACTGAGGTAGTGGATTACGGGGTGGTGACCCTGTCCAGGTACATGGCTATCGAGGACAGGCTGTTCCAGCTTTTCACTCACGTCAGAAACATGATCAGCGTGTTCAATCCCGACGCTGTAGCGGTGGAGGAGCCCTTCCTTGGGCGGGGAGACCGGCAGTTTATTGGTCCGGCGATTGCTGTGGGCCAGGCACAGGCGCTGGTACTGATCGGGGCGGCCAGCGCGGGCATTCCGGTCCACCGCTACAGTCCCGCCGAGGTCAAGCGGGCGGTGGCCGATTATGGGGCCGCCACGAAGGACCAGATGCAGCGGGCGCTGGCGGCGACCCTTGGGCTGGACTCGCTACCCGAGTCCGATGCCGCGGATGCGCTTTCGGTGGGGTTGTGCCACCTCATTCACACCAATGCAACTTCGGCCCTCTCCCGAGAAATCTCCCCGGGATCGGAACGCTAGTCCGTGATTGCAGGCGTTAAAGGCACCCTGACGGCGGCGGGCGACGATTGGGTGCAGGTGACCGTTGGCGGTGTGACCCTTCAGATTTCGGTGCCGCCATCGGAAATTCTCAGCCTCGGTTCCACGGGCAGCCAGGTCCAGCTGTTTACCCACCTCAGAATTCGAGACGAGCACCCCATCCTGTACGGATTCACCAGCCAGGCCGCGCTGGACCTTTTCCTGGTCACGCAGGGTGTTTCAGGGGTGGGGCCCCGACTGGGACTGGCCCTGCTTTCCGGACTGGGCGCCTCGGGTCTGCAACAGGCAATCGCCCTTGGTGACACCGCCAGGCTGAGCGGGGTTTCGGGAGTGGGACGCAGGACTGCGGACCGCATTATCCTTGAGCTGAAGGGAAAGATGGAAGACGTTGAGATGCCTGAGGACGAGGGAGGGACCGCTTCTGGCGACGGGGAGTTGATTGAAGTTCTTTCCGCCATGGGCTACTCCACTTCTGAGATCAGGCGGGCACTGGCTAACCTGGAACGTTCGCCGGACATGACGGTGGAGGATTATCTGCGCCAGGCATTGCAGCAGATAGGGGGGTGGTGAGCGCCCATTGGCCGGCGCCCACTGCAAGTCTCCCATACAGTACAGTCTCATGCGAACGGAATTCTCTCAGAGTTGTCGGTTCTATTTGCTGGTAAACTGAATCCCGAACCAGATCCACTCCCGGACACAAGGGTAGCAGTCATGCCTGAATTTCAACTGGCTTCCGACTTTAGAATGACCGGCGACCAGCCCCGGGCCGTGCAGCGGCTGACAGACGGTCTGAGGGAAGGTCTGGTACACCAGACTTTGCTGGGCGTTACCGGCAGCGGCAAAACGTTCACCATGGCCAATATCATCCAGGAGGTGCAGCGGCCGACCCTGGTCATTGCCCACAACAAGACCCTGGCCGCCCAGTTGGCCACCGAGTTCAAAGAGTTCTTTCCCAACAACGCGGTGGAGTATTTCGTCTCCTACTACGATTACTACCAACCGGAAGCCTACGTGCCCAGGACCGATACCTACGTGGAGAAGGACGCCAGCGTCAACGAGGAACTGGACAAGCTGCGCCTTTCCGCCACCACGTCGCTGCTGACCCGCAGGGACGTACTGATAGTCGCATCGGTTTCCTGCATTTACGGTCTGGGCGATCCCCAGGATTATTTCAACATGGTGGCCCAGGTACGGGTCGGCGAAATCCGGGACCGCTCGAGGCTGCTGCGGCAGCTTGTGGAGATGCAGTACGAGCGGAACGATATGGAGCTGTCCCGGGGAAAGTTCCGGGTTAGGGGCGAAGTGCTGGAACTGGTGCCGGCCTACGAGGAAGCCGCCACCCGAATCCAGTTCTTCGGCGACGAGGTCGAAAGAATAGTCACCCTGGACCCGCTGACGGGAGAGGTGCTGGCGCAGCAGCAGGAAACCGCCATTTATCCGGCCAAGCACTTCGTCACCAGCAAGGAAAAGCTGGCCCTGGCCTGCACCGACATCCGGGAGGAACTGACAGAACGGCTGGCCGAATTGAAGCGGCAGGAGAAGGTCCTGGAAGCGGCCAGGCTGGAGAGCCGGACTCACTACGACCTGGAAATGCTGCAGGAGACGGGTTTCTGCGCCGGCGTCGAGAACTATGCGCGCCACCTTTCGAGAAGGGACGCCGGCACTCCTCCCCATACGTTGCTGGACTACTTTCCGGAGGACTACCTGCTGCTGATTGACGAGTCGCATATGACGTTGCCCCAGGTTAGGGG
>JAPPJA010000112.1 GCA_028874675.1 Chloroflexota bacterium | reverse complement strand
GCACCGGGAAGGTCGGGGACTCGACGATGGACTGCTGCAACGCGGCAATCGCCTCCTGAACCTGCGGGCTGGCTGTGTCCCCGTCAATTACTATCTCGGCGGGACTGAGAACACCGGCGGGGCTCACATCCCCGACTGAAAACTCCTCCTTCAGGACGATGAAGGCCTTCTTGGTTTCCGCCTTGTCGGGGAAGGTGTTGACGTCGTTCAGGCCCGTATTTATGCCGTCAATGCCCAGGAACCCCACGTTGAAATAGAACAGGGTCACCACCGCCATGGGGACCGCAATGGCGAGGATGCTGATAACGGGGAATTTAGTCACCGCCCGCGTTACCGACTCCCAGAAACCCTCTTCAGTTTCCTCTGGCGTCTTGATGGCAAACCTGGCGAGAAACTTGATGGACAGCAGGTCCACCCTGGACCCCAGCAGGGCCAGCACGGCCGGCAGGAGCGTCAACGTCGCCGCCAGCGAGGCTATCACCACCAGGATCGCCCCCAGGGCCAGCGACTGGTAGAACGATGCCGGGACTATCAGCAGTCCCACCAGGGCCAGTACCACCGTCGTCCCGCTGAAGAACACCGTTCGGCCGGCGGTGCGTCCGGTAATCACCACGGCGTCCCTCGGGGGGGTGCCGCGGCCCATCTCCTCCTTGAACCTGGACACAATCAGCAACGAGTAATCTATGCCCACCGCCAACCCGATCATCACCACCATCATCGAAACGAAAAAGACCAGCTGGTTTACCTGGCCAATAACCGCCACCGCCGCCATAGCTATGATGATGGAAACTATCGCCAGGCCCAGGGGCAGCAGGGTGGCCACCACCGCCCCGAACAGCAGCAGAAGCACCAGCAGCGCCACGGGCACCCCGAACTGCTCCCCCTTTCTCAGGTCCTCTTCCGCCAGCTCATTGTTCTCGTGGGCCACGCTGGCGTCCCCGCCAATCAGCACCAGGAAATCATCTGCGGCGTTGGCCTCCTCCACCTTGTGGACTATGTCGGCGACATTCGCCGTGGCTTCCTGGGACGTGCCGGCCAGGGTGTAGTGCATCAGCACGGTCTGCTGGTCCAGCGATACCATGAGCGGCAGTATCCGCGTCAGCTGCTCCTGGGGAATCAGTGGGCCCGCATCGATGGCCTGGTAGTAGTGGTACAGCGGTTCACCGTTAATTCCCCCCGCAATCGTGCCGGAACCCAGGGAGAGGATATCCTCGTGGACCGTCTCTACCTTGGTGCGAAACGCTTCGTCCGCAACCGTCAGGGTGGGCGACTGTATGATGACAATCTCCGCCAGCTTCTCCGGCCCCCGCATGCGCTCCTCCAGCAGAGCGCCGGCCTTTTCCGATTCGTACCGGCCGGCCAGCCGGAAGTCGGTAGTGGTTGCCGTTGGAAGGAAGCCCTGTATGAGGCCCAGGGCAACGACAACTAGCGCCACCCATACGCCGATCACTATCCAGGGCCGCCGGGAACTGTAACGAGCCAGCAATTCAGTCATAATGCACTTTCTTCAGCCTGGGATGTCTGTTTTCCGCACCAGGGGCCACTTCAAAATCCCATCCCCTCAAAGGGGAAGGTGAGGAGGGATGACGCCCCTTCAGGGATATCACCCCGAGGGAACCTTCAGCCCGCTGGACTATTCTATGGCGGCTCTCGGCTCGCGGGGCCGGGAAAGCGGAAGCCGCTCACAATTTACAGCGCTCCTGAGAGTATAAATCTGCATTGAAATTCGATAAACCCCACATTGTGGAACGGTCAACGGGACTTATTGCCTGACTCCGGCCCTCGTGAAGTTGCCGGCCAAGGCCTGCAGTGGGTGCATTTTACACCCATCACAGCTGCCGCCTGTGTCGTATGGTGTGACCTGATTTCAGCAATCTGCCAGCGCCAAGACCGGTGAAATACCCGCTCCGGAGGGGCGTTCGAAGCCGGGATATTGGATTGGGTATCCTGCTGTTTCTGCTTGAGGTGCGTACGCGCTCCTACCCCGTCTCTTGTCGCGCCCGCGCCGCCCGTGTCACGAAAGTCTCCGGCAGGGCAGCGGGGCCCAGACGGTGGCCTCCAGCCGAGAGTTCGAGTACTTTGGGAAGCCAGGGACAGAGGGCAGGACCAGTTCCCTGCCGACAGTCGAATGCTCCCGGTTAGTCTCCAGCGCCATTGCAAGTGCGCGAAGGTTTGCCGCCGGAATTGCCCGAATACTGACGGACTGTCCGGGGCTAGCCGAATGAGGCGCAAGTCTGCGCGGAAGTCAGCAGCACCGACTCCTGGTCAAATCGGCTCTTGTATTGGGCGGCAATCTCGTCCAGCCGCTGGCGGGCCGTTTCGTCGGGCCAGACCAGCAGTGTCAACACCTTGGATTGCTCCCGAAGAATCTCACCGGACTCGTTGCGCCACTGGCCCGAGCCATCGGTGACGGTGAGGCCGTCGGGGAAACGAGGCGTTACCGTGTCCTCCAGGAACTGCTCCCAGTCCTGGTCGGAAACCGCGCCAGGGGTGCCGGAAGCATCGCTGCGACCGAAGTAGAGCTGGTACTCCGTTACCTGGTCCCAGCCCTGCGGACAGGATAGTGGTTCTTCATCCCGTTGTGTGCAGGCCACTATTGCGGCGACCGAAAGGGCCAGTACCAACAACAGGGTATATCGCGACGCGGTCAACAGTGGAGCAGCCTCACCAACTCACAGTATCAGCAAGGGATTGTAATTTTCGCCGGGAGGCGTGTCAAAAGGGACTTTGACCCCTGCAACCGGCCTCTAGTAATATGCGGCCACTCGTTGATTCGCAACTGAGGAGGTCATTCTGATGAAGGCTGTCTATCTACAGGAACCGGGTGGACCCGAAGCCCTGGTGTATGGCGACTTGCCCGATCCCGAGGTGGCCCCGGGGGAGGTGATGCTGCGGGTGCGCGGCAGCGCCCTGAACCGGGCAGACATGGGCATGCGCAACCGGGGCCGCAGCGGCCAGAGTCCCCGCATCATGGGCATGGACGTGGCGGGAGAAGTCGTCTCCGTCAGTCCCGAAGCCAACACCAACCTGCAGGCAGGAGACCGGGTGCTGCTAGAAAACCGGACCAAGTGCCACGCCTGCGAATACTGCGTGGACGGAAACGACCAGTACTGCGTCGCCCAGAAGCGCATTGGCGTGGACCTGGACGGCGGCCATGCCGAGTACATCACCGCGCCGGCCATCAACGCTTACAAGCTGCCCGAGGGCATGAGCTACGCCGAGGCCGCCGCAATACCCCTGGCCGGTCACACGGCCTGGCAGTGCATGGTGGTCCAGGGCCAGGTGCGTTCCTGGGACGATGTGCTGATCCAGGCTGCCGGCAGCGGCGTGGCCAGCATGGCCATCCAGATTGCCAAGATGGTGGGGGCCAGGGTAATCACCACCGCCGGCAGCGACTGGAAGCTGGAAGAGGCAAAGAAGTGGGGCGCC
>JAPPJA010000277.1:259-3430 GCA_028874675.1 Chloroflexota bacterium | reverse complement strand
ATAACTACGTCATACTTCATTCTCGTCTCCGTGGTCCGGCAATTGTGGCTCTTTCTCCCTGAACTTGCCTGTTTAATGTAGTTACCCCGCCTCTGCCCGTCAAGGCAAGACCACTGCCATCGGGCATTGCCTGGTTCACCCTCTCATTGACAGCGCTACCACCCAATCTTAAACTTACCGCATTGATCCAGGTTGATCATCCTGCAGCATTTCCGAAGAATTCCCTGCCCACCCAGCGAGAAGAAATATGAAAGCATCCTACTTGGGCGCAATGGGGTATTCCGAACGTCACCTCTTCCCCGAGGGCTGGCCCATCCCGCCGGCCTGCCACGACCCCCGTCTTTCTGTCCAGAGCTACCAGGAAGGGATGGATGAGTGCGAGTTCGCGGAAGAGATGGGGTTCGAGTGGGTCAGCTTTTCCGAGCACCATTACTCGGGCCGCATCGCCACGGGCAATCCTGCCGTGATGGCGGCGGCGGTGGCCGAGCGCTGCAAGAAAGTCAAGCTGGCCATGCTGGGCCCCCTGCTGCCCCTGAACAATCCGGTCCGCATTGCCGAGGAAATGGGAATGCTGGACAACATTTCCGACGGTCGCCTCATCATGGGATTTCTCCGTGGTACGCCCAACGAAGACCAGGTCTATGGCGTCAACCCGTCCGAGGGCCGGGAGATGCTCTTCGAGGGCATGGACCTGATCCGCAAAGCCCTTACCGAGGAGCAGCCTTTTTCCTGGGAGGGCCGCTACTACAACTTTCGGACGGTGTCCGTCTGGCCCCGACCGGTGCAGCAGCCTTTGCCGCCCGCCATCATGGCCACCCGCAGCGATGACACGGTCAGGTACGCTGCCGAGAACGGCATGGGCCTGGGCGTTTCCTTCATCCCCGTGGAGATGATGGAACCCATCGCCGAGAAGTACTTCAACTGGTGCAACGAGGCCGGCTGGCAACCCACTCCTGACCAGGTAGTATTCCGTGGCAATATCTACATCGCCGAAACGGACCAGCAGGCCCAGGACTGGCTGCATACGTTGCCAGGCGGCCAGCCCCGACCCGCCATCCAGTTGCAGCGGTCGGTGGCCCAGGTGATCCAGGCTGCTCGTTCGGGCGAGGAGTTCGACCTGCGCCGTATCCTGGCCGGAAGCCCCCAGGGCGATGTTGTAGGCCGGTCCCTGGGCCTTAACTTCCTGGGCAGTCCTGATACTATAGCCAGCAAAATGAAGGAATACCACGACCGTTGCGGCGTCGGGGTAATGGACCTGTTCTTCCAGCAGCCGGGCCTGACTCACGGCGAAGTAATGCGGGAAATCGAACTGTTTGGCAAGGAAACGCTTCCCCAGATCAAGGAGTTTTAGGCGGCGTCCCTGAACCCGGAGGGCGCCACCACCACAGCATGGCCACTAACCAGCCAGTCGTAACCTTCAGGGAATACCCGGTAAATGCGGGTGGCCTAACCCTGAACTGCAGAGAAGCCGGAAACGGTCTCCCCGTGATATTCCTGGAATCGCTTCGCTGGGGCAACCGGAATTTCTACGATGCCCTGGCCCGGAGTTTCCACCTCTTTATCCTGGAACTGGTATCCGGCGAAGCAGAGCAAATTGAGCCAGCCGTGCGCGAGGCAGCAGAAATGCTGGCGGGAGACGCCTACAACCTGGTGGGATCATCCCGGGGAGCCAATATAGCGCTCCGTACTGTCTTGAGGGTAGCCAGGGACCCGGAACCTGCCGAGTCCCTCGTCCTCCTGTCACCGACCGCCGTTCGTCCTACTGACGCCCTGTCCAACCTGAGCCAGGATCAGTGGTCATCCCTCTTGCTTGCCCACCCCGAGCAATTCGACAACACTGGCGATCTGCCAGCCGGCGTTGATTTGGGGTCGATACTCTCTCCCAGGGACTCAGACAATGATCTGGAGGCAATGCTTCCCCAGGTCAAGAGCCCAACCCTGGCAGTATTCGGCACCAGGGACCGCCTCATTTCGAAAGAGGCTCCATCCACTTATCGGGGATCCATTCCAAATTGCCATGTCTCCCTGGTGTACGATACAGCCCACCTGCCCGCTGCAGAACGTCCTGAAGCCGTAGCCAGCGCGGTTACGGACTTCATCGAGAATCGGGAAACCTTCGTAGTCAATCGCCACAGCAGCGTCATAAACCCATAACGCCTGAGCCAGGCGTTGGAGGTTCTAATGTCCGTAGGACTGGTAGTCCCCCTTCCCGCCTACACACTGGACCCAGCCTTCTATGCCCGCAAGGCGGAAGAACTGGGTTTCGAGTCCCTTTGGTACCACGAGCATCCCATCCTGCCGGTACACAGTGAGAGTCCCTTCCCCGCCACCGGCGGGGAGATTCCCTGGACCTACGCCCACTTCACCGAGCCCTACATCGCCCTGGCCATGGCCGCAGCGGTGACAGAGCGGATTAAACTCTGCACCGGCA
Source organism: Chloroflexota bacterium (assembly GCA_028874675.1). Classification (GTDB taxonomy): domain Bacteria; phylum Chloroflexota; class Dehalococcoidia; order Lucifugimonadales; family UBA3495; genus Bin22. Next base: position 999 of record JAPPJA010000277.1, on the reverse strand, counting down.
TCACCCTGGTTCCCGAGCGCAATCCCCTCATCCTGGCCAAGCAGATCTCTGTTCTGGACCTGCACAGCCAGGGACGGTTCGTCTTTGGCGTGGGCGCCGGCTGGAATCGGGAGGAGACTACCATGATGGGCGGCGATTTCGACCATCGCTGGTCCCAGGCTCGGGAGGCAGTACTCGCCCTCAAGGAACTGTGGACCAGGGACGAGGCCGAGTTTCATGGCAAGTACTACGACTTCCCGCCCGTCTATATGAACCCCAAACCCTACCAAAAGCCCCACCCGCCCGTGCTCCTGGGCGGCAATGCCCCCAACGTGCTGCGCCGTGTGGCCCGCTGGGGAGACGGTTGGCTTCCCAACCGGGCCAACCCCGAGATGATCGAGGCCGGACGCAACCAGCTGGACGCTTTGGCCGGTGAGTACGGGCGCACCCCGGAATCTCTCACCATTTCCGTCTTTGGCCAGCCCCCCGACACCACCAGGCAGCAGGTTGACGACTTCCTCAACGCCGGCGCGTTGCGAGTTTCCGTCTGGCCCCAGCATTGCTACTCCGAGTCGGAAATGTCCGAGCAACTGGAGCGTATGGCGGAGCGGCTGATAAGGTAGCAGACCACCGGAGGTATTCGTTGCGCCTCAGCGAGAGAGGGCCAGCGTTGGAGTGCCAGTTTCCAACCGGAACCTCTCCCTTCATACCAGTCCCCAGGAAAGGAATGTCCTCAAATGAAAGGGCCCCAGGGCGTCGAT
>JAPPJA010000277.1:0-249 GCA_028874675.1 Chloroflexota bacterium | reverse complement strand
CACCCTGGGGCTTTTCGGTTTCACGAGGTATGAGCGGGACTCAGGCTGTGGCCTTTACCGGCTGATGGGCCTTCAGGAACTCCCGCACCTGCTCAATGGTGTTGGCCTTGATATCCGGGTCCTCCTTCCAGGGATACGCCGTGACCTGTGCCTTGGGTGCCAATTCCGCCATGGCCATTGCCGCTTCGTAAGAATGCGACGGCGTGTCGTCGGGCATAACCAGCAACGGCGTCTGGCACGGCCGGGCAA
>JAPPJA010000168.1 GCA_028874675.1 Chloroflexota bacterium | reverse complement strand
AGCTAGAACCCTGGACCGGCGCGCCCAGTCAATAATGTTCTGGTTGGGAATGTCTGAAGAAGACCAACTGCCCCCTGAAGAAGAAATCCTGGCAAGACTGGAGGAGCAGCTAGGGGGCATACCAGAAGGCAAAAGACCCCAATTGATGGCGCCAATGATTGACCTGGTAAAGGGCGGACTTTCACAGGCTTCCCCGCTGATGGGCTGCTACATGGACTTACAGGCTGACGAATACCTGCTGGGGTCTGGGCCCGGCCTGGTTACAGTTTTAGTTCAGACCTTTATTCCTGCCCACAGCTGGGAGTTCTACACTGAGGTCATCAAGGGCGGAAGGCCGATAGAAGGGGGCGAAACCAGGGAAGTCCACCAGAGGCGGCAACAGGAGCTGCTTATGGATATTCGCCTCTCGATGGCGGACGTGGTCGGCGGCCGGGAGTCGGTGCTGTTCATCGCACCACTGGCTGATCAGGGCAACGTAGCGGTGGAAGTGTGGCAAGTATTGGCCCTATGGGACCTGCAGGACGGTCCTGAACCGGGTCTCGTGCAGGCCGTGCGCTATGACACCTACGACGGTGACCCCGAATATCGCCAACCCCTGGACGAACTCAGAAAACGCATCGTAGCGGCAGCGGAAGCCAGTTCCGCAGACAGATTGAAGGACGTAAGGGACCTGAACACCCACTATCACGAATTGGGTGCCTACGATGACATTACGCCAGGCGACGGCCTTGACGATCCGTTCACTCCGGCCCTGCCTCCGCCGCCGACGCCGTGATGCGAGGGTATCCGACCAAGGAATACTCGGTCGGCATCCAGGTTTTTCACAAGAGTAGGCGTCCTACCACTCCATCTCCATCCCCAGGCCCCTGGCCTTGGCGTTGTCGTGGGCCAGCTTGGCGGCGGCCACGTCGGCGACGCCCGTGCCCATCATCTTGGCGTAGATGATCTGGTCCGCGCTGTCCCGGCCCTTCACCGCTCCGGATACAACGTGGCGCAACTCCTGTAGCTGGCTCCACTGGAAGATACCCCGGTCCACGGCCCCGGCCATATCTCCCACTTCAATGGGGGCCTGCTCCGGAGAATCCACGAATATCTTGGCCGCCCTGGCAAAGGTGGCGTCGTCCACCTCTCGCGCTCTCCAGGTTGTGGGGCCCGCCCCAATGACCGTGGCCCCGGGCGACAGCCACTCCCCCTGCAGCACCGGGTCCAGCACGGCGGCAATGCAAATGACGATGTCGCTGCCCGAAACAGCCTCCTCGCTACTCTCCACCGCGTCCACCGTTACACCCAGGGAGTTGGTCATGGCCTGGGCAAAAGCTTCCCGCCGTTCGGGAGTGCGGCTGTACGCCTTCACCTTGCTGAGGTTTCTCACCTTGCTGACCGCCTCCAGTTGGGTGGGAGCCTGGTAGCCCGTCCCGATGATGCCCACCGTAGCGGCATCGGGATTGGAGAGATGCTTCACCGCCACGCCGGTGGTGGCGCCGGTGCGGAGCTGCCCCAGCCGGTTGGCCTGGGTGTAGCACATAAGCTCGCCGGTGTCGGCATTATAAATGCTTACCTGGAAGGAATATTTGCCCTGTACCACGGTGTAGGTCTTTACGCCCAGGATGCCGTCGTAAAAGAGCCCTCCGCCCATCACCGACAGCATGCCTCCCGGCGCGATAATTTTCCGTCGCCCCAGGTTCATAACCTCACCCTGGCCGTAGTGACGTTGCATATTCTCAATCGCAGCCAGCATCTCGTCCATATTTACAGCCTGGTTTACCTCTTCATCCCGCAGAAACAGGGCCATTGCTCTCTACCTCTTCAGTTCAACATCGCTTCAAAAGCTGGGTCAAAATTTGCCCGCTTAGTTTACCCGGCGCCGCCCCGTCTGGCAAAACGCCCCTGAAATCTGGGCCATCCCGTCCTGAAGAACGCCAGCCCGGGCCCTTCGGCAAGCTCAGGGCTACCTGGACGGCAACAGCAATGGGAATGACTCGCCCGTGGAATGCATGCCTTCGCAGCCATCAGGGACCGGCAACGGCAGGCACGCCACAGGGCGGAATCCCTGTGAAATGAGATGGTTCGTGTTTAGATGGCCCACCCCGCCACCACAAGAAAACACGAAGGACTTGCCCCGCCGTCCTCCGTGCTTTTTGGTGGTCTCTTGCGGTAAAGGAAGACTCAGTTATCGCCGCCTCCGGGCTGCAGCGCCGGCGCCGCCCGGGGCTGCTGGGACCTGCCCGAAGGGGTGCGCTGGAAGATTGCTACGATGCCGCCGGACATCATTATCCACACCACGGCCAGGGCTGAAATCTGGAATCCGCTCAGGTAGTGGGTCTGCGCCTCCGCCGACGGCAGCAGGTCAATGGCCACGGGCAAGGCCAGGCCCAGCACGGTGGCGCTGACGGTGGTTCCTATCGAGTGCCCCATCTGCCGCGTAGTCTCCAGCATCCCGGAAGCGAAACTCCGGTTCTCGGGCAGCGAGTTCATTACGGTGGCATTGTTGGGCGAGTTAAACAGGTTGGACCCTATGGCAATCGGCAGCAGCAGCAAAGGCAGCGTCAGCACGGGAATGTCGTCGGCAAAGAAGCCGGCCAGGAAGAACCCGGAGGCTATGAGCATCAGGGAAGCGGGACGCAGCCACCGCGGATCGTACCGGTCATGGATCCATCCACCCAGAGTTGGCAGGAACAGCCCCAGAAGCTGGTTGGGCAGCAGCACCAGCGCTACAAAAATGGGGGGCTGGCCCAGTCCGTTCTCCACCAGTATGGGTATCAGGGTGGTCACCGCCAGCATGGACAGGTGGAAGCAGGTGTTGGTGAAGAGGGCCATCGAGAAGTACTTCTGCTTGAAGAACCTGAATTCAACGAAGGGATCGCTGCTCCGCTGCTGAATGACGAAGAAGAGGGCCAGACAGGCAAAGAACAACAGGTGCATCGGAATGTGGTAGCTCAGGGCATCGGGAGTGGTGAAGGACTCGGCCCCTTCATGGATATGCAATCCGGAAAGTATGAAGGTTCCGAGGGTGGCTACCATCAGCACGGCGCCCACGTAGTTAATGGAGACCTGCTTCATCTCGGCCACATTCTGCTGGACATGGTACTTCAGCAGGGGGAGGCTGCAGTAGATTGCCAGCAACCCGATGGGCAGGGACGACAGGAACACCATCCTCCAGCCCCACTGCAGGCTGAAGAATTGCAGGAACAGCCCGAACATTCCCAGGCCGATTAGGGTGCCGAAACGGGCGGCAACCACCGGCACGGCGAAGGCCCGCCCCCGTTCTTCGGCGGGGAAGACCATGGAGAGGATGGCGTTGGAGTTGGCGGTCACCATCGCGCCGCCGATGCCCACCAGCCCGCTCCACAGAATCAGCTGCATGGTGGAGAAGGAGGTGGCCGCCATTACGCTGCCCATGGATAGAACAATGGCCCCGATGAAGTAGATCCGGGCGTGCCCGTACTTCTGGCCCAGCCGGGCGG
>JAPPJA010000162.1 GCA_028874675.1 Chloroflexota bacterium | reverse complement strand
TGGCGTAGTAGAGGACGCTGACCTGGCGGCTGAAGATGGGGCGGGCCACGAAGTCGCCGTCCTTCTTGCGCTCCACCATCTGACGGTCCCGGTTGACCAGGCTGATGGCGTCGGCGGGGGGAGACTGGGCCAGGACCAGGCCGCTCATGGGGATGGCAACGGTGGCTGAAATCGCCAGCGCCGCCGTAAGCAGGGCCAGTCGTTGGGCTCTGCCGTAATTGGTTATGAGACACCGGAACATGATGGCCTCCCTTCCTGGTTTTTCGAACTTATGTTCGTCAAACAAGTTTGGAGACATCCGGAAGCCGCTCCAAGCCCTTATAGGGTGGTTCAGCCGTGAATCCCCCTATAAGACCTGACGTCCGTCGGCCGGGCTGTGGTGTCATAGGCGTGTACAGGGGTATCAGTTTGGAAAGAGGGGAACCGGTGGCCATGTTCATATGGGAAAAGGGGAGAATCCAAGGGTCTTGGGCGAAATCGGGCAATACTTTCCGGGAAGGGCGGGTTCCATGGCCTTGTGGCGGGTCCAGCTACAAAATGTTCCACAGGGAACACGGCGATAGCGGCGACGAGGTTCCCCCTCCCTATTGGAAATATTCCACAAGGAACATCAGGAAGGAGGGCGGAACGGATGACGCGATCGGGTGGCCCCGCGGATGGCACTCCCAGCTTGGAGAGCCTGCGGCAGTTGCGGCTGCAGGCCTTGCTCAACGACCTGGTTCACGACCTGGGGCCGGTGAAAGCGGCGGAGAGGTTGGGCATTGACCGCAAGACCCTGTGGCGCAACGAGGGAGCGGGCGAGATGTCGGCGCGCTTGGTCGAAGCGTTGGAGCGTTTGCTGCTAGAGCGGGCAGCGGCGGACGGGCAGAGGGTTGTAGCGCTGGAAGAGCGGGTCGGCGACCTGGAGCGGCAGCTGGCGCACTTGCTGACGGGCAAGAGTGGCGGCGGCAATGACGGGCCGGCGGGACACGCGGCTATTGCCGCCTTGCAGCGGCGATTTACCCAGGAAATCCAGCGATTGGAGGGGAGGCTGGACCGGCAGGAGGGGCTGCGGGGTACGGCGCCCCCGCTCTCCCGTGGCGGTTCCCGGACGGGACGCCATGGCCCAGGGCGGCGTTACCCCGAGGTGGTTGCCTGGCGACCTGCCGACGACGATGAAGCGGCGTACGGTGCCGCCTGGCCCTTGGTGGACGAGTGGCGCAGGCGGTGGACCGGGCATTTCCCCACGGGCCGGGGACTGGCCTGGGTGGCAACCCGGCAAAGAATCCTGGAGCTGGAATTGGCGATGCTGGAGGAACATGGCCTGACCCTACCCCGGGAGACGGCGCCGCTCCGGGGCCTTGACCGCAACGAGCAGCTGTCCTGGCGACTGCGGGAACTGGCGGGAATCCGGCGGCGGCGGGCCAGGCTGGAGCTGTTGCGACGGGCGCTGCGGCTGTTGACCCTGGGCCGATGGGCTAGGGACGGGCGCGGCCGCTGAAAAAGGTGAAAAGGGTGGCGCCGGCCGGCGGCGTGTTGGCGTCCAGGTCAAAAAAAGGCAACACTTTGGGCTGAGGGGGCGGGAAACCCTTGCGTGGCCGCCAACCGGGGCCGGATACTGGATTGCGTTGTCAGGCTTTTTCCAGCGTTTCCCGCCCTAGAAACCTGGAGGGTCCCGTCCCTGGATCCGGGATTGGTCGCATAGGATCGAGCCCTGCTCTCCGAACGGCCCGCCCCGCTGGAACTTCTCGGAAGGATTGAGCCTTGCTCTCCGGATGAAGTTCCGCAAGGGATATAGCGGACGCAACGGCGTTGTAGTCGCTCTTGCCGAAGCCGGTTGCGCCAGCTCACAGTGGCATACGGCGCACTACCCCTGGAAATCCATCCCACGGCGGCGCCTCAAACCAACGGCGCATAATTCTCACTGAGGAGGTGGCGGTCCAGACACCAACCACGTCCCCGAGTCCCTGAACGCAGGCAGGCACAGGACCCCTGCAATGCCAACTCCGGGAGGAATCTCCCCACCCGGCAAGGGGGCCCTGGATTCCCTTCTTGCTGCGGCGCGGCCAATCCCCAGGGCGTTCCGCTCACTGGCGTCGGAAAGCCATTGGCCCTCCGCCGCCTGATCATGCATGGCCTGCGGAACTGCTGCTCAGCGGGAGTAGCCGGTCCGCAGGTCAAACACGCTTCGGTGCGCCAGGTTCCGGCAGGCCGGAACCTCCTCTGGCAACGCGCCTTTCCCAGACCGGGATACGCTCTCCTTCGGCTCCCTCGTCTCCGTGACAGGTCCCGGCCCCAGTATGCCAAACAAGACCCGGCACGAACGCGTCTCTGGCCAGGCCGGCAACCCCGCGTTTTCCGACGCGGAGCCGGTCCCTGGGCCCAGGGCGCGGGGCGCCGGGCAGATCTGGTTCCCAACCTTATTCACAAATTCAACAGGGAGGTGTCCATGGGCATCAAGGATAGACTCGTGCAACTCAAAGCAAGGGCGGTCCCGGTCGGCGGGTTCATCAGGGAGCACCGGCGGCTGATCCTGGCGCTGGCGGTGGGCCTGCTCATCGTCCTGCCGCTGTTGGCTGGCAGCGGCGGCGGGACCTTCTTCCTCAACCTGGTGGGCCTGGGCATCTCCGCCCTGGTGGTCTGGCGGGTCGCTCGGGCCGGGAACCGGAACCGTACCACTTGCCGGTGCAACTGCAACCGGCGGAAGGCCAACACTCAACAACAGGGAGGTACGCCATGACCACGACAGCAATTGAAACGATGACACTGGAAACCACGGCGTCGGTCCGCCGGTTGGAGGAACTGGTGGACCGGCTGCTGGCGACGCTGCTGGGCGACGCTGCGCTGGAGGCGGAGGCGTCGGCTGCCAGCCTAGTGCGAATTGTCCACCAGGCCCGGCGGCTGCGGCAGTCGGGCGACCTGGACGGTGCCCTGGCGATGCTGGCGGACGTCGCCCCCGGGCAGGCCAATGACTCGGAACTGCGGTGGCTGTATGCCGAGTGGATGGACATCGCCCGGCGCCGGTTCGCCGGTGAAAGGTCGTTGCTCTATAGCCCGGCCGCGGGGAAGGCGGCGGCCCTGCTGGAACGCGAGGACGGCAGCCTGGAAGCGGCGGCGGTCCTGGGGATGCCCTGGCCGGTGGGAAAGGTTGTCTCCAGGCGCAGCCTGCGTGGGTTGAAGCCCCTGGGTAGCAAGAAAGAAGGAGGTGCGTAATGGTGCTGGCGACATCGGACAAGGTGGACATTCTCGAACTCAAGGCGCGGCATCCCCTGGGGGACACGGTGGAGGCTGCCGGGGTGGTCCTGCACGGCAGGGGCCGGGTGCGCCAGGGCGTCTGCCCCTTTCACGACGAGGCGGAGGGGAGCTTCACGGTGTACGGCGACAGCCAGCGTTACTACTGCTTCGGCTGCGGAGCGGGCGGCGACGTGCTGGACTTCGTGGGGCGCATGGAGGGCCTGACCCTGCCCCAGGCCATCCGGCGGCTGGA
>JAPPJA010000181.1 GCA_028874675.1 Chloroflexota bacterium | reverse complement strand
GCAATCGCATGAGTGAGTAAATTGTCATTCTGAGCTTGCCGAAGAATCTAAACTCTTCCCCACCAGCTGGCTTTCGGGCCCGTAGCGAGGCCGTGGGGACGGCTTTAAAGCCCTTCGGCAAGCTCAGGGCGACATAGGTTTGCCTTGTGGATATTAGCCGGTGCAGGACGAATATTTCATGCGATAGCCCTAACAGGTACAAAAGGCGATATTGTCGAGACTTGCACCGGTCGTTATACTCGCGTTAGTTCGGGACCATCAGCAGGAGGAACTTTCATGCCAAGACTGACCCCAATAACCAGGCGAGAGCAGGTGAGCGGAGACGCATTGGCAGCCTTCGACGCCATCATAGAGTCCAGGAATTCTATCAACGGGCCCCATTCGATGATGATGTATGCGCCGGAAGTTGCCCGTTGTTCCACGGCCCTCAGCGACGCCCTGCGCTTCGGTGGCAACCTGTCCGATCACGACACTGAAATGGCCATAATTACCGCCGCCCGTCACTGGGATTGCGACTATGTATGGGCCTCTCATTCCGCCGCGGCGCTGCGGGCGGGGGCCCGGCCAGAGGCGGTGGACATAATCGCCAGGGGGAGCAGCCTGGAGGGTCTCACCAAAGAAGAGGCGACTATCGTGCGTTACGGGCGGGAACTGATGGACGGCCATAAGGTCTCCCAGGAGACTTTTGATGCGGCCCTGGCGCAATTCGGCGAGGCCAACACCATCGTCCTGGGAGCGCTGATGGGCTACTACTCGTTCATCAGCTGCACCCTGCTGGGCACGGACATGCGGCCGGCCGAGGGTGCCCCCGTTTTGCCGGAGCGGGAATAGCGGGTATAGATCAAAACACGAAGGAGGCAATCAGATGCCCACCTGGAAAGTCGCTTATTTCAGCGGCGTCGGCGGACGCCCTGCCACCATGCTTGAGCAGGCGCCGGACAATATCGAGGTTACGGTGGTGGACCCGGCCCTGCCTGAGGCGGAAAAAATCGAGCTTTGCCGCGACGCCGACGCCCTCGTCACCAGTGACGTCAGCACCAGTGTGCTGCAGGAGTGCCCCCGGGTAAAGCTGATCCAGACCCTGAGCGCCGGCTATGACCGGCTGGACCTGGAGGCCATCCTGGAAATGGGCATACCCGTGGCCAACAACGGCGGCGCCAACGCCATTTCGGTGTCGGAGCAGACCCTCGCCATGATGATCGGCATCAACCGGAACCTGATGGCCCAGTGGGAAAGCACCACCCGGCGGCGGGAATGGCGAGGCGACCTCTACCAGACAGACCTGTCGGAAGTTACCGACAAGACGGTGGGAATCGTGGGGTTGGGACGCATCGGCCGGCAGGTCGCCAAACGGCTGACCGGGTTCGATACGCGGACCATCTTTTACGATGTGGAGGACATTCCCGAAGATGTCCAGCGCGAGGTCAAGGCGTCGCCCGTGCCCTTTGACGAATTGCTGGAGACCTCCGACATTGTCAGCCTCCACGTACCTCTCACCAGGCGGACCCGGGGCATGATGTCGGACCGGGAATTCGACATGATGAAGGAGACAGCCTTCCTCATCAACCTTTGCCGCGGGCCGGTGGTGGACGAGGCCGCGCTGTACCGCGCCCTGACCGGGGGAAAGATCGCAGGCGCCGGACTGGACGTTCTGGAAATGGAGCCCACGCCCGCCGACAATCCCCTGTTCGAACTGGACAACGTGATAATCACCCCGCACATGGCCGGTCAAAGCCAGGAGACCGCCCTGCGGGCAGCGCACTTCGCCTACGGCAACATTCTCCGCGTGCTGTCGGGGCAGGAGGCCGAGTCCCTGGTAACCCCGGAATAGGCGGCTACAGTCTGCGCTATTGCGGGCCGTACATATCGGGTGCAACGGGACCGCCAGGCCAGGCCGAGAATAGGCCAGGTGGAACGGTCCCGCTACCCGGACCAGGCGCGGACGGGCAAAGATAACGCCCATTTGCGAACTGAATAAAAGTGACAACCGCCGTCGCGTGACGGCGGTTGCATTTCCGGGAGCAGGGTGTATTGGAGCGGGTGATGGGAATCGAACCCACGTAGCTAGCTTGGAAGGCTAGAGCTCTACCACTGAGCTACACCCGCTGGCGGGGACCGGGTTTGGCCTGGCAGACCTCATTATAAACCTGCGGGGACTCTTTCTACCAGAGTCCGCCGCTGCTGGCTGGGGCAATCGCGCTTTAATTGAATGTCATGCTGAGCGAAGCCGATGCATCTAAAATCTATCCCTGGAACCACATTCACAACCCGAAACCAGGCTGAGGATGAGGACTTCAGGTCCTTCGGCAATCCCAGGGCGACATGACTCTTGCCCACCGAATTGTGGCCCTGTAGCCTGAATCTATAACACGATTGCCCTGGTCGGCGCTGGGTGGCCCCCACAATGCACTCACGCTGAACGCCGCCGTTCGACAGTTCAACCCCGGCTGACTATCATAGCGGCAACAGCTGGCTTGCCAGTCCCTTACCCCGACTCAGCGAACTGAAAGGAGGCGCCCATGCCCGAAGCGCCGGACCTGGAAGTAATCAAGGACTATCTGAACCAGCGGGCGCAAGGTTGTACCGTGGCCACTGCCCAGGTGCTGCGGCCCACCGTCCTGAGGCCCATGGCCGGGGATTTCGCAGCGGACTTGCCAGGCAGGGAACTGGGCCAGTTCCGAAGGGAAGGCAAGTTCCTCATCAGCCAGTTGTCGGGTGACCGGTGGCTGGCAATCAACCCCATGCTGACCGGCGCCATCCAGCACTGCGAGCCAAAGGCTCGGGTGTACAAGCGGACGTCCCTGGTCATGGGCCTAGATAACGGGATGGAATTGCGGTACCTGGACGACCGGCAGATGGGCATGGTCTATTACGTGGACACGGAGCAGCTCGAGGGGATTTACCGCCTGGAGAAACAGGGTACGGACGTGCTGGCCGACCTCACCCTGGAAGAGTTCAAGGCAGGCCTGAAGAAGTTTCGGGGCGAGGTCAAGGGGGTGCTGACCCGGGGCAGTTTCATTTCAGGCATCGGCAACGCCTACTCCGACGAAATCCTTTTTGCCGCCGGAATTTCCCCTTTTCGCAAGGTTGGCGCCCTGAAGGAGGAGGAGCTGGCCCGCTTGCACCTGCAATGCCGGGCGGTGGTGGAAGACGCCATAGACGTCCTGCGGGAGCGGATGGGCGACAACATCCACGTAAAGATTCGCGACTTCCTGAAGGTGCACGGCAAGGGCGGGGAACCCTGCCCCGTTTGCGGCGGCAACGTCTCTCAACTGAACGCCAACCAGCGCCTGACCAACTTCTGCCGTCGCTGCCAGCCGGGAATGCTCATCAGGAATTAGAGGGTGTCGTCAAATCGGCTCCCCGTGCTTGAAGCAGGAAGAATCTTGACTAAAGCCGGCGAGGTTCCCGCCTGCGCGGGAACGACGAAATGGTACGCTGGGAATCTTCAAGCTTCAGGTTGACGACAGC
>JAPPJA010000273.1 GCA_028874675.1 Chloroflexota bacterium | reverse complement strand
ATCCGAAACCAACCGCCTGGTACAGAGGCACCAGGAACAGGGCGATCCACGCATTGAACAGGACAAAGAAGAAGATGGTGGCGACAACGGGGAACGTCCTGCGGGCCATGTCCCGACCCAGGACGCTGGAGCCGAAGCTCAATACCCCCTCAAATATGCTTTCCACCAGGGACTGGAAACGGCCGGGCACCATGGCCTTTTTACGGGCGCCCAGCACAAAGAAAAGGATAATTACCAGGCTGGCCACCCAGGCAGACAGCAGGGTATTGGTTACTGCGAATTCGGAAACGCCCAGCGGAGTGAAGTGGTGTTCCTCTTCTGCGCCCTCACCGTGGTCTCCGGCCTCAGCGGCGGGAGGGTGCTCGGAATCGGCGGCCGCTTCCGCCTCTTCCTTCTTGGCATCGTAGTCGGAACCATAGCCGAGGCTGGTCTTGACTGCGGAGAAGGGGAAAACGGGTTGCGGTGGAAGGTGGATGGCGGGCTGGGCCAGGAACCTGGAGGTGCCAAACATCTGGGAGCCAATGGCGCCAACTACAAACCCTGCGATTAAAAGCGCCACCATGACCAGTCCGGCCAGCAGCATTACTCTCTTGGCAGCAGCACCCGACGGCACTATTCGTTTCTCCCTTGTTCGGCAGCGTCCGGCTTACGAGATCCGTAAAGAACCGGCAGAATCATCCGATACACGCCCCAGAAAGCAACTACGCTTCCCAGGATTACTCCGACAATTGCAAATAGCGGGGACAGTCCGGTCAATCTATCCATACCTATTCCCAGGGCAATCCCGGCCACCACGCAAAAGGCGATGTACCAACCTAAACCGGTCAGGCGCAGGGCAACGACCCACCAGGACATGCCGGTCACCAAACGTTGAGGATATTAACACCGGGGTTACGAAAAGTCAATTTACCGGGAAGGGTTTTCGGAATTTCAGGGGCAGGTATGGGATGCAAGCTGTAACCACCGTCATTGAATTGGGACAAGGCCACGTCGGGTCTCCAATCCCGCCCTTTTGCCTGATGCCCCACTGCCGGAATGGGCCACGGAAATATACGGAAGCGTAGCGGCTGCAATCCAGGACTCCCAGTTCGAAGGGCAATCGCGTCTTAACTGACTGTCACCTTGAGCCTTTCGACCTGGCCCAGGGCGGCATGACCGCTGCTTAAAGTATCAACATCCATTTAAGAAGCAATCGCCCTGCCCCGGTTCGCTCCGCCGGGGCCTCTAACTCGAATGCCCCAGCCAGGTGTGCTGGGGCATCTGATTCCGCCATTATCGATGGCCGGTTCCCCCTGGCCACGGGCCACGCCCGCCTTTATCGGCCCTGCTGTTCCCGACCAAAGTCCTCCAGGTCCAGGTCATTTATGAAGTCGGTAAACGCCGACATTCGCCGAAGTTCTTCCTCGTTCACTTCACCCGTGGGTTCCCCGTTATCCCGCTCCGGGGTCAGCGGCTTTCCGGTCTCCTTGTCCAGCAGGATGCCGGCCTTGTCCATCACCGACTCTTCCGCAAATATGGGAACCTGGGCGCGGACCGCCAGGGCCATGGCGTCGCTGGGCCGGGAGTCGATCTCCTTCGTGTCGCCGTCCACCTCTATGACTATCTTGGCATAGAAGGTGTCGTTATGAAGGTCGCTGACCAGGATATGGACTACCGAACCGCCGAGGGTATCTATTACCGTCCTCAGCAGATCGTGAGTCAGTGGGCGGGGAACGCTGAGGTCCTGGAGTTTCACGGCGATGGCATCGGCCTCAGCCGGTCCAATCCAGATGGGCAGATAGCGGTCGGAGTCGTTCTCTTTCAGAATGACGACCCTTTGATAGTTCATCGGGCTGACTCTTATGCTGTCAATAGACATTCTTAGCATATCCGCCGCCTCCGTGTGATACCCTTGACCTGCCAGAATATTATGAACCCCTCAACAAATCTGTCAACAGGAAGATTCGATGCGGACCGGCATTGCGTTTCAAGCGGGGGGACTACCAGGGGAAGCGGGGTTTGAAGCAGGTCCCAGTTTTTGCCGCTCCCGATAGCCGCTCCACATATGTCTCCCTGTTTGGCCCCATCCACAAAGGGGGCCGACGGCAAAAGTGCTCAAAATCTACCGGCTAACCAGATAGAATTGCCGCCACGGGTGTGAATTATAATGTCCCCGTTGAATAACATGCGGGTAGTGGGAGGCACGGCAAAGGGCCATCGCCTCAGGGGTGCGGTGATACCAGGGGTGCGCCCAACCTCCGAGCGGGCCAGGGCGGCAATCTTTAACGTACTCCCCCCTCAGATTCTCGAAGACGCGCGGGTGCTGGACCTGTTTGCCGGCACCGGCAGCCTGGGAATAGAGGCCCTCAGCCAGGGCGCCGCCTGGGCGGACTTCGTGGAAAGGAACCGGCGTCAGTTTCAGGCATTGCAGTCCAACCTGGACAACACGGGCTTTCGAGACCGGTCCAGGGCCTACTGCGGTGACGCGGCAAGGCTGCTGGAGACCCTGCCCGGCCCCTATCGCCTGGTGCTGCTGGACCCGCCCTACAAGATGGCAGACCTGGGGCAGTTTATGAAACGCCTGGGCGCCACCGGGAAACTGGTAGAGGATGCGGGAGTGGTGGTGGTGGGCCACTCCAGGCACGTGACCCTGGAGCCTCAATACGGCAACCTGGGGCTGACCTCTGGAAGGCGCTACGGGGACAACCTGGTGGACTTCTACCAACGAGGAGGGAATTGATGGTAACGGCTCTCTACCCGGGGAGCTTTGACCCGGTCACCCGAGGCCACATCGACGTGGCAACCCGGGCGGCAGCCCTGTTCGACAGGGTCATCGTCGCGGTGTATGCCTCTCCCTCCAAGAACCTGCTCTTCACCACCGAAGAAAGGGTGGACCTGTTTCAGGATGCGGTTGGCCATCTCCCCAACGTGGAGGTCCAGCAATTCCAGGGGCTCGTGGTGCGCTGCGCCCAGGAATTGGGGGCCGCCGTCATAGTTCGGGGCTTGAGAAGCGGCTCCGACTTTGAGTACGAATACGAAATGGCCTTCATGAACCGCAAGCTCGCTCCCGACGTGGACATGGTGTCCTTCATGACGTCGCAGGAGCACATGTTTGTCAGTTCCAGCCTGCTCAAGGAAGTTGCTCGCCTGGGCGGCGATATCACCGAGATGGTAACGCCCCGGGTGGCCAGCGCAGTTTACGAGAAATTCGGCATTCCTGCTCCGTAAAGGGTAGTTGGGAGAAAGGGGGACATCATAGATATCATAAATGCAATCGACCGACTGGAAATCCTCATCAATAACAGCAAGGTCATGCCCATTACCGGCAACCTGATGATGGACAAGGACAAGCTGCTGGAACTGGTGGACCAGCTGCGAATCAGCGTTCCCCAGGAAATGAAGGCCGCCGAGGAAATGCTGTCCCAGAAGGAACAGATTATGAACCTGGCCATGGCCGATGCCCGCCGCGCCAAGGCCAAGGCCGAGGACGAGTTCTCCAGGCAGCTTACCGAATC
>JAPPJA010000071.1 GCA_028874675.1 Chloroflexota bacterium | reverse complement strand
GCATCGCACCGGTAAACCCCATGCTGGCCCGGGGGCTGAATGTGGCCATGGGAACCGACAGTACCGCCATCAACGATGATGACGACCTCCTCCAGGAAATGCGCCTGGTAAGCAAGCTGCATCGCCAGCCAGGCATTGGCGCGGCGGCGATTACCTCCGAGCAGGTGCTGGCAATGGCAACCGCCAACGCGGCTGCTCCCACGGGTTTTGCCGGGGAGATTGGGGCGCTGGAACCGGGACGCAAGGCCGACATGTTGCTGGTGCGGCTATCGGACCTGGAGGACCCTTACCTCGAGGCCGACCTGCCGCCGCTGGAAGCAGTGCTGGGCCGGGCCAGGGCCCGGGATGTTGCGAGCGTGATCGTTGACGGGGAGGCGGTAACGCGGGACGGCGTGCACCAGCGAGTGAACAAGGACCAGGTCCGGGCCGAACTGCGCGAACAACTGGCCCGCCCCACCGAGCCGCGAACCCTGGAAGTCCGACGCATGGCCGCCAGGTTGCGGCCCTATGCCGAGGCGTTTTACCGCAGTTGGGCCGACGAGTCGGGTGGCCCACCTGCCGGGGCGCCCCATTACGTTTACAACAGCAGGACCTGACAGCCAGGCCGGAGATATGGAGCCCAAATGAAACGGGACGGGAGAAAATTCCCGTCCCGCTGCTGTTTCCGTACTCTCTTGCCTCACCGGAGGGTCTCCGGATAGGCCTCGGCAACTTCCGTTATTCCCAGGTGGCGAAGCCCATGGCGCAACCGGTCCCGGCCGGCGACCGGTAACAGGGGACGTAATCCACCACGTCCATATCCAGGCGCTCGGTGGCGCCGGTGACCACGATCCAGTTGCGTATTTCCGAACTGCCGGAGTTGATCTTTTCCCGGGGCAGGTCCATCAGCTGCTGCACGCTCTTGGCCTTCATTCCGGCCAGCGCGGCCTGGTCCAGTTCCTCGTCCACAACGAAGTGGCTGAGGCCGCCGGAAGCCAGGATTCCTACGCGGATGTCGCTGGGCCACGATTCGATGGCGTCCTTCAGCGCCCGGCCCAGGTTGTAGCAACGCCGGGGCGTAGGCTGGTTGGGCGGGTAGTAGGTGTTCAGCATTATGGGCACCGTGGGGATGATGGCATCGGTCATCAGGCGGTTGTAAACGTAGCCAAATGCGTGGCCTATGCCTCCCCTGGCCCGCCCCCCGCGCCTGGCATCTAGGAAGCTGGAGCGTCCCACGTCAAACTCCGCGTCCATCAGGGACTCAATAATGTGGCGGCCCAGGGAGGAGTCGGTGGGAACCTCCCGGTCTTCAGCGTTGTATCCAATGAGATGCTGACCGCCGGTGGATGGTCCCGCCTCGTGGCCCGCGACCTTGACCTGGTCACCCCAATAGACGCAGAAGGCGGGCATGTTGTCGTCGAGCAGGTATTCCTGCTGGTCGTCGCCCACCATTACCAGCACATCCAGGCTGGCCTCGTAGAGTTTGCGGGACAGGTGGGCAATGGCCTTCTGGTTCTGCTGGTGCCGCTGCTCGAACTTTTCCGGAGTAATTTCCCTGGCAATGCGATTCGCGTCGCAGCGAGCCAGCAGTTCCTCAAAGTTGGAGGTTATGCCGTCGGTGCCGATGAGTTCTATGTGTCCCTTGTCCCGCTCTCCCCTGGCGGCCCACCCCTCGGCGGGAGTGCTCAACTGGGGGCTGTGGGAGGACGCCAGACCCAAAACTAAATCTGCCATCTTGGACTCCTTATTGCCGGGCGTTCGATCGTTTAAGCTTCAACTGACCATTTGCGCAGGTTGTATCCTGTATTCCGGCGATGGACTTGCCCAATAAACCGGAGGAATTCCGTTGGTTTGCGAATTTGCTTATCGTGCCTGGTAGTGTACGTTCAAACCCGGTTTTGATGCAATATAGCCGGCTGGTCGGCATAATTGTCCAACACTTGCCCTTCCTGACCAGGGGTCAGTTGTGTGGCAGGAACCCGGAGGCTTGATATGCGGGCTCTCAGTATTCGGCAGCCATGGGCCTGGCTGGTGGTTAACGGTTATAAGGACATCGAAAACCGGACCTGGAGTACGGAGTTCCGGGGCAGGGTGTATGTCCATGCCGGACAGCGGATGGAGCCTGATGACTATCCCGAACAACGGGAGCACATTGGCAGGGCGGGCATAGTTGTTCCTGCCCGATTGGCCCGGGGCGCGATAGTCGGTGAGGTGACCATAACGGGCTGCCTCTCGGCCAGCGACAGTCCCTGGTTTTGCGGGCCCTACGGGTTCTTGCTGGAAGACCCGGTGGCCTACGAGCAACCCGTACCCTACCGGGGTCAACTGGGATTCTTTGCCGTGGACGAGAATCTCATCAGCAAAAGGGATTCGGCCGGGGAATGCCAGGGAGGCTAGGGTGGCGCAGGTTCAGCAGGGTCCGGCGGCCTCAAGACCGATGATGTCACTGCCCCGGGCGTTGCGGGAATGCCTCCGCAAGTATGCCGCTTACGGGTTAGTGGATGAAGCGCCGCTTAACGGTTAGAATAGCCATTGCATCAAACCTGACCCGGGACACCCATGCAGCAAGGAATCGCCGGCCAACCCAAACCCATGATGACCCTGATGGAGTCGGTCAAGACTTGCCTTCGCAAGTACGCCGATTTCAGTGGCAGGGCTACTCGCGCCGAATATTGGTGGTGGGTATTGGCTACCACACTGGTCAGCGTTGCCCTGAACGTGCTGGACGGCTTCCTCGGTTTCTTTCTCCTGGGCCTATACCCCGGCGCTTCCCCTTTTGGACTGAATAGTTTCGACCTCCTGAGCAGCCTCTTTACGCTGGCCATCATCCTTCCAGGGCTGGCCGTAACCGTTCGCCGCCTGCACGACATTGGCAGGACGGGGTGGTGGCAGCTGGTCTGGATAATGATCGCCCTGTCCGGCTTCATTCCGGTGGCATCGGGCATTGCCCTTTCGGTGGCATCGGCTGTTTCCAGCGGTTTCGATTGGAACACGCTGGGCGAGCCCTCTTTCTGGATTCCTATTGCCATCGGCCTGGCGCTCTCGGCGCTGGTGTGGCTGGGGCTGTTTGTCTGGTGGCTCATCTGGATGGTGACGCCGGGCCAGCCCGGCCCGAACACTTATGGTCCCAATCCCGGGGTGTGGGCCCCCGAAAGCCCGCCACAGGCGGGCGAATCCTAAACTTGGTCCTGTTGAAAAATCGGTCGGAGACACGCTATGCCAAAAGTAATTCCGGTATCTGATGAACTGAGCAAGCCCTTCTGGGACGCGGTTAACCGGCGGCGCCTGACGCTGCAATACTGCACGGCGTGTCAGAAGCTGCAGTACCCTCCCCAGGCGGCTTGCCAGGTCTGCGGCTCTGCCGACGCGCTGGAGTGGAGGGATGTGGAGGGTAAGGGACACATCGCGACCTACATTGTTATTGAGGATGGCCGCCTCAACCGGCGAATGCCAGACCAGCCGTACAATCTGGCCCTGGTTACACTGGATGAGGACCGACGGTCAACTTTTATTCC
>JAPPJA010000017.1:24782-29830 GCA_028874675.1 Chloroflexota bacterium | reverse complement strand
GCAACCAAATCAGGCCGGAAACACCACCATGAAGTCGTCGTTGTAGTACTAAGGGGTCTTTCTGCAATCAGCGTATGGCGGGACTCCTACGGAGTATTGACAGAAACGTAACCAATTGAGACCAACCTGTAATTAGCAGGTAAAAGCCGGCTGCCGGATTTTGCCAACCCGAGCCAATTTTAATCTGGCAAGGCGCTAGCGGAAGGGTCCACCATGCCGTAGCCGACGTTCTTGACCGTGCGGAAGTATCGCTCGCCGTGGATTTCCAGCTTGCTTCGGAGCTTGCGGATGTGAACATCCACGGTGCGGGTGCCGCCGATGCTGTCGAACCCCCAGACAGTGGAAAGCAGTACGCCTCGGGTAAAGACCCTGCCCACGTTCTCCATAAGGAACTTCAACAGCTGGAACTCCATCCATGCCATCGGCACCACACGCCCGGCAAGACGTACCTGGTAAGCATCGGGGTCGAGGGTAATCCGACCAACCTCCAGGATGGCGCCGGATGGGCCGGTGGCGCTCTTGCGAAACAATCGGCGGAGCCGCCACTGCAGTTCGGCCACCGAGCAGGGAACAACCAGAAAGTCGGCAACCTCATCGCCCTCAGACAGTGTGGTCCCTCGCTCCAGTTCCTCTGCGGTTACGCAAACGAGTACCGGAGGCATTTCGGTCGCATCGTCCGACTCAAAATCCGGTCGGGGAAAGGCCTGGCCGGAGTCGCATCCCGGGCAGACCATTATTACCGTCGGATCCACCAGAGAAACGATCTCCGGGCTTCCATGGTCCGAGGGGCCGACAAAGGTCACTTCACCCTGCCCAGCCAGGGACTTGAGGTTGGCGCTGAGGGAATCCCACTGGCTGCCAATCAGCAGAACCCGTTCGGCGACGGTGGGAGTTCCGAATCTTGAAACGAACACAACCCGCCTTCGACAGCAGAAATAACCGGAAATTGCCCGGAACCCCATCAGGGACAGGACCGGGCCAACGGCTGTTGAGGTACAGCTCCAGTCTGCTTCAGCTATGTTTCCGCCAAATTACACGGTGGTTAACTCTATGTTACAAAGACACTGGCGCCGCGGATTCAGTTTCAAACCGGGTGTCGTCCGAGCGGCCCAGCCATTCGGCTGCCCTGGGGGCACGAAAGCTAATGCTTGACGTTGATAGTACGTACAACTATGCTCAAACCAACGGAGCCGCCCCGCCATGCCCATGAGGCGGCGGCGTGAATCGGCCCCTTAACCAACCTGATTCGCGAAGGAATTGTGGAATGAAAATACAGATAATGTCTCCCGCAGCCGATCGCGTGGACTTCAAGGTGCCTCCTGCGCCCAGGCTTGCGTCCTTTGAGGGCAAGACCATCGGCCTGTACAACAACGTGACCGGCGGGGCCGACGTTGCCGTCGAGCGGTTCGCCGAGCAGTTGCAGCGCAGGTATCCCAGTGTCAAGTTCGAGCGGTATGGCGGGGATTTGCGAGAGGGGCGTCCGGTCCTGAGCCGGGGCGTCCACATTGATGAAGACGAGGCGGCCCGCATTGCCACCGAGGTTGACGCCATGGTGGGCGCCACGGCCCATTGAGGGGGCTGCACGTCGTGGCTTAGCCATGACATGGTTGCCATGGAGAAGGCCGGCATACCCACCGTGGCCATCGCGGCCCAGAGTTTCGCGCGGGCGTGGCAGTCCTGCGTGGACGGCTGGGGTCAGCCCACCGCCGCCTACGTCATCATTCCCCACGCCACTACGGGGCAGCAACCCGACTTCATCCGAAGTATGGTGGACGGCCAGATTGACGCCATAATCCAGGGCCTTACCACCATGCAGACGTCTCGCGGGCCGGTTACCGCCCGGAATGGCGGCGGCGCCACCGAGGTCTTTACTGTGGAGATGGACGCATCACCCGAGGGTATTGACGCGGTGAACCGGTTCCTGGCCGAACGGGACTGGAGCGACGGTATTCCGGTGGTTCCTCCCACCCCCGAATTGGTGGAACGCATGCTGGCCGGCACCAGCAGGAGTCCCCGGGACGTGCTGATGGTGATGGAGCCAGGGTTTGGCGTCGCCACGGTTGAGAAGGTGGCCATCAACGCCGTAATGGCAGGCTGCCGTCCTGAACAGTTCCCGATCCTGCTGGCGGCCATTGACTGCCTGGCCCAGCCGGAAATGAACCACCGGGATATGCAGGTGTCGGGCCACACCGAGGCCCCTTTGATCCTGGTCAACGGCCCCATCGCCCAGCGGGCCGGCATTAACTGCGGGACATCGGCCATGGGGCCCGGCGTGGTAAACAGCGCCAACACTGCCATTGGACGAGCGCTGCGGTTATGCCTCATCAACATCGGCTACTGCAAGGCAGGCACGGGCGATCCCAACTTTATCGGCCTGCCCACCAAGTTCGGCATGTGTATCGCCGAGAACGAGGAACTCAGTCCCTGGCAGCCGTACCATGTGGACCAGGGTTTCCAGCCCCACGAGAGCGCGGTGACGGTGGTGACCGTTACCGGCCCCGGAGACATCCTGGACTCCGGTTCCAGGAGCCACCAGGACACTTTGAACAACATCGCCCAGCTGATGTACTACCCGGGCTCGGGCAACGGCAGCTGGATTCGCGGCTGGCAATCGGCGCAGGTGGGGCACACCAATCAGCGGGTTTCTTACCCCGGACCCTACCACCCCATCATGCTCAGTCCTTCCCGGGCGGTAATTCTTGCCCAGGCCGGTTACAGCAAGCGGGACGCCCAGGAATGGCTGCACGAGCGCTGTCGGGTGTCATTGAAAGAGGCCATCGGCAGCCGGAGCGTGCCCAGGGACGAACACGGCAAGTGGCTGAATCACCCGGAGATGCAAGCCCTGGAGAATGATCCGGACGCCACCATCCCCATGCTGGAGAGCCCCGAGCAGTACCTGCTGTTCGTGACGGGAGGCACCACCCACTACGCCAATTTCTTTTACGGCACCTACGGCATAGCCACCCGTCCGGTGGAGGAGTTCTAGCCTCGAATCTCCGAGGCTGATTTCGCCGTCGGGGGAGAAACGGACGGGGTGAAGCTGACGACAACCAGCTTCACCCCGTTTTCCGGGAACCCTGCTACTGTTCCTGAAGTCCCAATAGACGGCCTACCCCAGGGATTTGGGGTTGATGGGCGTTGGCATGGCTTGGACCTCCGGAAGCACCCTCTCGGCGAATAGCCTGATGCTCTTTTCGGCCTTTTCCCTGGGCATGCCGCCGTAAAATACGTGGACCACCAGCTTTTCGCAGCTGATGGTTGCCTGCATCGCCCTGATCTTCTCAATGATCTCGTCCGGGGTGCCAATGGGCTGGGTTGAGCGGCGGGCGGCGAAACCGGCATCGGCGGTGCCTACGTCAGCGCGCTGGCGCAGCAGGTATTCCTCGTAGCCAGCTATTCCTTCGTAGCCCGGATTGTTCCATTCAAAGTAGTGATGCTGGGCGGCGGTCAGCTGGTTGTAGAAGTAGGTCCACCCCTCTTCGGCTTCTTCCGAGGTTTCTGCGCAATACATCCAGAGCAGGGTGGTGGGCTGGTCTGGTGGGAGGCCCAGTTCCCTGCGGATGGCGTTGAATCGCCGCACCTTGTCGGTCATCTCTTCCACGTTGTCGCCGGCGACGAACATTTGCCCCAGGCCATTTTCGGCGGCCATTCGTGCCGATGCTTCGGTGGTAAAGGCCACCTTGATGTCCCTGGTCAACTCCCCCTTGTGGCGGGCCTGGGGCCGGATCGTAGTAGGGGGGATGTCGTAGATGTCTCCCTTGAACTGAAAGCGCTCGGCGCCGTCAGACTCCTTGAGGACGTTGATTACGTCGTAAAAGTACTTGTGGGACTGGTCTATGGGGTAGCCCAGCGACGCGTACTCGTGGGGGGCGATGCCTCGACCGATGCCCAGGTGAAGGCGGCGGCCCTTGAGCAAGATGTCCAGCATGGAAATTTCGGAGGCCAACCGGACCGGATTCCACCAGGGGGCAACGATAACCGCCGTGCCCACATCCACCCGGCTGGTGCGGCCCGCCCAGTAGGCCAGGTACTGCAGGGGGTTGGGCTGCATCGAGTAGGCGGAACCGTAATGCTCGGTGGCCCATATGGAATCAAACCCCAGGGGTTCCACCAGTTCCCCCATATACAGGGTGTCATCCATATTCTGGGCATCGGGAATAGCCGGCGGGCGGTCATAGTCTTCCGCCATCAGGCGGGGCCAGTCACCCTGGTTGTAGCCGGTGACCATCACTCCACAGTGCATTGAGGTGTTCCTCCTTCAGGTTCGCAGTGTAAGACGGGCCGAGATCAGGACTCGCCCAGGCCCAGAAAATCCCGCACCCTTTCCTTGAAGGGTTCCTTGTCGTAGTTGGTGTAAAGGGCCAGCGCGTTTCGGACGGGATTGCCGCCGAACATGCGCTCGTACAAAACCTGGCGGCCGCTGAAGGAACTGCAGGAGGCGTCCCACGCCAGGTGAAACAGCTTTGAGCGGTCCCAGGCGTTGGCAGTGTCGGTAGCCATGTATTGACCAACCTCGGCGGCGATGTCGGTGTCGAAGTCCGCCTCGGCGGGCAGGGCCATCAGGCTGCTCGTGCCGAGCATCTGGATAATCTCCACCATGCGGGGATACATGGACCGGCCAAACAGGGTGCGCCCCGCCCGCAGGGGAGGCAGCGCAGGACTCATAACTCCCCACCGGTTGGGCGCCGCGTCGGCCTCGGAAGCCCGGAGGCAGGACCAGAGTGTGTCCCTCTGAATGATCAACTCTGCCACCTGTTCCTGAACGTGGGGGATGGTTCCCGACCCCAGGGTATCAACAATCAGGTCCGCCAGTCCCAGCATGAACTCGGCCTTAACCAGGCAGCGCGTCAACACCTGGTGCCCGGTATGAGCGTCGGAACTGGTGCCCTGGGCGTAGCCGTTGCAAAGCTCCACGTTTCCCAGCAGGAACACCCGCTCCCACGGCACAAATACATTGTCGAAGAAGACCACCGAGTCCATTTCTTCGAAGCGGGAACCCAGGGGATGGTTGAAGTGGGAGCGACCGAGGTCGAAGCTCTCCCGGCACA
>JAPPJA010000017.1:0-24772 GCA_028874675.1 Chloroflexota bacterium | reverse complement strand
CTTGACGCCTGGCGTGTCGCAGGGAATGGAAAAGGAGAAGGACTGCCGCCCGTCGTCGTCGGCCAGGCGGTGAGACGCCACCGGGTAGATAGCGATTTCGTCGGAGATGGGGCCCAGGGTAGCCAGGACACGACTGCCTTTCACCACAATCCCGGCGTCCGTTTCCTTGACCAGGGTCAGCGCCACCTCTTCGCTCAATGTGTCGGTGGGATTGGAAGTGCGGCGGCGCTGGAGGTTGACCAGGGCATGGGTCAAGGCTACGTCGTTTTCCCGCAGAAACTCGTGATAGTCCTCAACATTGCGCTGGAATTCCGGCCGGTCCTGGGCAAAGTATCCGGAGGCCCCGGCCCACGCCGAGAAAATAGTGTTGAGAAAGTCGGGAGAGCGCCCCATCATCCCGCAGGAAGCCCAGGCCCACCGGGTCATCATCTGCCTTCGTCGCACCAGGTCTTCCGGGGAATCGGGAACCAGGTAAGACAGCCCCACCGGCTCACCGGTGGAAGGGGAAGCGAAGGTCATTTCTTCACGAAGCTCCGGGTCATGCTGCATGTCGTACAGGGCAGCCACCGATTTTACGCCATTCTTCAGGGCCGGGTGGGTGGTCACATCCTACACCCGTTCCCCGTCAATCCATACCTCCCTTGGGCGGTCCCGTAGTCCCCTGATGTATTCGGCTCCGGTTCTAGCTGGCATACTTCTTCACCTCGGGTTGAGGATTGCCTGGCAGGATGGGCTGCCACTTCCTTCCACCGTTCCTTGCAAGTCTTGATGCCGGCGCCCCATTGCCGACAGTATAGAGGGGTAAGGCAAGGTTAGCCACGACCCAGTTCGGTTTTCCTGCCGGTTCAAACATTGATTGGCGAAAGGGTTCTATCTTCGGAAAGTTTGATTCAGGACCGGTTCGCACTAAGTCCCTCAAGGGAGGTTGACGGGCTTCTTTGGTGGCCTTCATACTCGGGTTCATCAGCCTGCAGGGGTTGCTGACTGGCTGGATGCCCTCGTTCGCGCCCTTAAGCCAGAATGCTGCAGCGCAAAAGCTCAGGGGACGTGCCCGGCTGATCGGGGACTGCATACCAGGAAGACGGGAGGTAAACCGTGGCAGGACCATGTTCCGGCCTTACCGTACTGGATTTTTCGCTGGGCATGCCGGGCGCCATCTGCACCCTGGTGCTGGCCGACTTCGGCGCCGAAGTCATAAAGGTTGAACCTCCCGGCGGAGACCCCTTCCGCTTCCAGCCGGCCTGGATCTCCTGGAACCGGGGAAAGAAGGGCATTACCCTTGACCTCGGCACTCCGGAGGGCCGCGAACAGGCCATCCACCTGGCCGGCAGGGCCGATGTACTGGTGGAGTCCTTTCTACCGGGAGACATGGAAGAATGGGGGCTTTCGCCTGACCACCTCTCGGCAATTTACCCCGGCCTGGTCTATTGCTCCATAACCGGCTTTGGACAGAAAGGCCCACTGCGCCGGGTGAAGGGATACGAGGGACTGGTTGCGGCCAAGGCTGGCCGGATGTTGAACATGCAGGGGCAGCCAAATCGTGACGGGCCCGTTTACTCGGCGGTCCAGACCGGTAGCTGGCATGCCAGCCAGGCTGCGGTCAGGGGAATCCTGGCGGCCCTTCGAGTCCGGGACCTGTCCGGGCGAGGCCAGTGGGTCCAGACCAGCATTGTCCAGGCCCTGGCCTCTCCCCATGACAACAACGCCGGCGCCGGGGGCCTGGTGAACCTGCAGCTTGCCCGGAAAGACCCGGAGCGGTATCCCGTTAGGGCGGCCAGCCGGGGCCTGTCCACAATCGGCTACATTCCGGTGCGCACCGGCGATGGCGCCTGGCTGCAGCACGCCAATCAGCGAGTCCCCCACATACAGGGTCATCTCAAAGCCATTGGCCTGGGGCATCTGCTGGAAGACGAGCGATTCGCCAGGGTACCCGCTATTGACGTGGAAAACCGGGAGCTTCTGCGCCAGGAAATTCTGAATAAGCAGTCGGAAAAGACCGCCGACGAATGGATGGATGCTTATCTCGAGGACGGCAACATCGCCGCTGAACCCTACCGCGACAGTGTGCAGGCCATGGACCACCCTGCAGTGGTTGATAACGGGACAGTGGTAACAATTGAGGACCCTGGAGTGGGCCCCATGCGCACCCTGGCGCCGCTGGTGGACCTGAAGCATACGCCCGGCGAACCCAGCGGCCCGGCCCCGACGGTCGGCCAGCACAATGATGAAGTCCTGGGAGAGCCGTCCGCACGGGAGGGGATATCGGAACGCTCTATGTCCCCGGAAAACGACCGCAACCTGCCCGCGCATCCCCTTTCGGGAATTACCGTTCTGGACCTCTCCACCATACAGGCGGGACCGTACGGCGCCTCCCTCCTTGCCGACCTGGGAGCGCGGGTGATCAAGATTGACGCCACCGACCGGCGAGTGGACGAAGGGCGGCGTTCAACCGCCCAGTCCATCGCCGAACCCCGCACCTACGCCGGCAAGGAGGGCATTCAGATTGACCTTCAAACCCCGGAAGGCAAGGAAATTGCTCATCAGTTCATAGCCAGGGCCGACGTTCTGATGCACAACTTCCGGCTGGGGGTTCCGGAGCGACTGGCCATAGACTGGGAAACATGCCAGGAAATTAACCCCCGAATTGTCCATCTATGGATGGGAACCTACGGCGAACACGGAGAGCATGCGCGCCGGCCGGGCGCTCACCCCATTCCAGGCGCAATTATGGGCGGCGCCATGCGGCAGATGGGCCGGGGAATGCCGCCTCCGCCGGAACAGGTCCTGGATGTTGAAGAGACAGTGGAGGCGACCCGCTGGATTATGAAATCCAACTGGGGGCCGGACCAGAACACGTCGCCGGCCCTGGCTACGGGCATCATGCTGGCCCTGAGGGCTCGCGAAGTTAGCGGCAGGGGTCAGCCCGTTCAAGTTACCATGCTCAACGCCAACGCCTGGACCAACGCCGATGAGTACTACGACTATGAGGGCCGTCCCCCGATTGTCCTGCCCGACGAGGACGTTCACGGTCTCCATGCCCTGTACCGGCTTTACCGGTGCCAGGAAGGGTGGGTTTTCCTGGGATGCCTGTTCCAGGAGGAATGGGAGGCCTTTTGCCGCACGGTGCGGCGGGAGGACCTGCTGGCCGACCAACGCTACGCAACCCGTGAGGCCAGGCTGGACAACGACGAGGACTTGACCACCGAGATTGCGGGCATATTCGCCGGAAGTTCCGCCGCCGAGTGGGAAGCGTTGCTGCTGGATGCCGACGTGGGGTGCGTCCAGGCCGACGAAGCCCTGGAGGGCGATTTCTATGCAGACCACCCCCACGCCAGGGCCAATGACCTGAGCGTTGAAGTTGAACATCCGTACATCGGCAAATACCTGCGCTACGGGGGTCTGGTTGAATTCTCCCTGACGCCGGGGCTGTACCGCACCTCCATCCAGGTTGGGCAGCACACCAGGCCGCTGCTCCGGGAACTGGGCTATAGCGACCAGGAAATTGAACACCTGGGAGCACGGGGAATCGTACAGTGGCCCGATCCATCATCAGGCGGGGAGCCCTAGCCCAGCTTGAAAAAGGCGGGCTGGCAGGCTCACTGGTTGAGCAGTCCCCTCTTCGTACAGGCAGCAAAGAGAGGTAATTTCTTGGCAACTCTGGTCAGCTTCGACATAGACGGGACGCTGGAAGCCGGCGACCCGTCCGGTCCCGTTACCATGAACATGGTCAGAAATGCGCAGGCCCACGGGTGCATCATTGGCAGCGCTTCCGACCGTCCCCTGCCAGTGCAGCAATCCATCTGGGACCGGCACGGCATTACGGTGAGCTTCATATCCTCGAAACAGGGGCTTCCGGACGTTAAATTACGCTTCCCGGCCGACCAGTACTACCATATCGGCGACACGGAAATGGACCAGCAATTGGCGGAGGCAGCAGGCTTTGTTTTCGTCTGGATGCATGACGGACCTTCAGAACCGTGGATCAACGGCACAGCCAGGAGCTTTGACCTACCGTGACGCCCTACCTATAATCCACGTCAGTGTGTGTCAGCAACCTTAACGGGCCAAATACGGGACTCCGCAGGAGGCTAGAAACAATGTCAACCATTCCAGGATTGCAGCGACCGGCGCCGGTCCCAAATGAATTGACCCAACCCTTCTGGGACGCCTGTAACGAGCGGCGTCTTGTCCTGCAGAACTGCACCTTGTGCGAGAGGCTGCACTATCCACCCACCCCAAGGTGCAACCTGTGTGGGTCGAGCGACTCCTTTGAATGGAAAGAAGCGCAGGGCAAGGGACACATTGACGTGTACATGGTAATCCGCGACTCCCGCATCCGGGGGTTCCGTTCGGCCCAGCCCATCAACTTTGCCGTGATAACCCTGGACGAGGACCCGGGCATCAATTTCCTGTCCAACCTCCCCGGCACACCTCCTGGCGAGGTCCCCGTTGGGGCTCCGGTGGAGCTGATATTTGAAGAAACCAGCAACGGCCAGTTGGTCCACGAATGGCAGGTGGTCAATTAACCCATCCGGGCGCATGGAAACGGTGAATAGCGCAGCGGACGTGAGGTAAAAGAGATGGTTAGCGATACGGGCTGGATGAGAAACCGGGAAGGCATGGGGGTCTGGGAACACCGGGGCAAAGTCGCCATTGTGGGCTGGGGCCAGTCCCACATGGACCGCCGCTGGGACGGGGTGGCCCTGGACAGAAGCTGTGGAGGACTGACCAGGGAGGCCTGCCTGAAGGCCGTCGCGGACGCGGGTCTGTCCCTTGACGACATTGACGGGCTGATCACCAGTCCCGAGACCCGAGCCGAACAGACCTGGGCGCCTCGCCCTTATTTTGATCCGCCCTACGACACGGAGGACGGCCTGACCAAGGCGTCGGCGGAGTGGATACAACGGGAACTGGGCCTGAAGAATGTCAAGTACTTCAACTCGGACGCGCCCTACATCGGTCCAATGATGGGCCTGGCCGCCCAGGCGGTGGGCGACGGTCTTTGCGAAACGGCCCTGGTCTGGTATCCCATGGTTAATCTGGAAGGCCGCTACGGGCACAACAATCCGCAAAACAACAACCAGGAGGCCCCCGGGGCCACCGCATTTACCCTTCCCTGGGGTTACCAGAACGGCGCCATGTTCAACAATCTGGTAGTCTTTCTCCAGTACTGCCAGAAGTACGGCAAAAGCCACGATGGGCTGGCCCCCCTCTGCCTGAACCTGCGCAGGAACGGCCTGCTGACTCCCTGGGGATACTATGCGCTGCATGAGCCCTACCAGCTAACCACCGAAGACTACCTGAACGGCCGCGTCATCGAGGAACCGCTGGTCATCTACGACTGCGACCGGCCGGTCAATACCTGCGCTGCCTTCATTTTCACCACCGCCGAGAGGGCGAAGGACCTGAGGCAGAAACCGGTGTACGTTCTGAACCACGCCCAGAACAACGGTCGGGGCCGCAGTACCATGGCAACCCTGGATGAGCACCAGGAAGCCGTCGCCAGCCTGGCGCGCAAGATGTGGGAGGGTTCCGGCCTGGGCCCCGCCGATGTTGATATCTTCAACCCCTACGACGGCTACCTGACCTTTACCCAGCAGTTCCTCGAGGGTTTCCAGTGGCATGGCGTGAAGTGGGGCGAGGCCCACGACTTCTACGCCGAAGACATTCGAGTGGAGGGTCCCCATCCCTTCCTGTCCAGCGGCGGAAACAACGGGACAGGCCGCAACCGCGCCGTCCTGTTCTCGGACAGCATTGAGCAGCTTCGGGGCACGGCCGGGGCGCGCCAGGTTACGGTGCGGGCTGAAACGGCTCTGGCCGGCTGCAACACCCCAGATAGTTGCGGCTTCCTGATGATGAGCAAGCACCCCGATTAGGACTTCGAGCCGCAGCAACCCAAATAACGACAAGCCCGACGCATGCTTCGAATTTGAGGGGCAGCGCCAGCCATAAGGTCAGAAGGGGCTGGGGCCTACGGACGTAGGCCCCAGCTGTTACCAAACCCCTGCTGCTTTCCCTGAAGATGAGGGTTGATTCGTCTCAGCCCCGTGCCAACCCCGTTTCGCAGGTCATTCTTTTCGCCCGCGAAACCCCATAAGCCCGACATCGGGCGCCATCCCTTTTGACTGTGCGAGCACTTTGATGGAGCCATAGTCATCCGGATCCACCAGGGACGTCATGGCTATGCGGTTCAACTCCTTGCGGGCAGCCGACACTTCCCGGTTTTCCAGCTCCGCAAGATATGAAGAGATGCCAAGATTGTCGAGGAACTGACGCTGCTGCACGTAACCAACGGTGTCCAGCCCGTGCTGTTCGCCCAGCCGCATCAGGGAGGTGAAATCTACCTGGCAGGTGATGTCGCGCCGGCCCGGGGATTCGTACGGTACTGCATCGACAATATGCTTGCCGACGGAATATAGCGTCTCTCCCGAGTTCTGGAGCGAATAGAGTCCGTCTGCCAGGTCCCCGTAGTCGATGGTGAGAATGAAACCCCTCTCCAGCACGGTGGAAATCTGAGCGACCCAGTCCTCCATGGCCAGGTTCACCTCGCCCCGGTAGCCCTCGGGCAGGGACAAGCCCAGGCCGGCCAGCCGCTCTTCTATTCGATACGTGGAGGGCTCGTCCAGGACTTCCGCAAACTCTTCCCCGTCCAGGGTGACGAAGACTTCCCTGACCCTGCCGCCCTGGAAGGCGAAGCGGTGGACCGGAAAGTTGTCAATCAATTCGTTGCTCAGGATACAACCCTGAACGTTCCGGACCGGCCGCAGTCCCTCTCCCTTGACCAGCCGCACTCCTGAAGTTACGGCGGCCCGACCCGGTGGCTGCCAGGCTCCGGATGCCCTGGGCCAGTCGAAGATGTTGTCGGGCGCCTCAGCCCATCCGGGCTGATAATCCAGGGCGACATATATCAATGCTTGGGCAAGCCCGGGCGTATTCCGCCGGGTTGCGTTCACGACGGACTGGGCCAGGACGCTGTCGCCCGAACCGACTTCGATGACGTGAAACACGGGCGGCTCTCCCATCAGCGTCCACATCTGTTCCAGCTGGCGGGCGATCAGGGCCCCGAAAACCGGGTGGGTGGTGGGGGAAGTCCCGAAATGGGCGTTAATCCAGTCCTTCCGACGTAAATAGAAGCCGCCAGTGGGTGAGTACAGGCAGACCTGCATGAACCGGGCGAAAGTAATTCGGCCATACTGCCGAATCAGGCTTCTTATCTCCTGCTCTAAGGGTGACGGCACTCCCATGCCCTGGACAACCAAGATTTCCGGTCCCTACTTGCCCTGCTTGATGAACTCCGCGATCCGTTCGCCAATCATAAGGACCGTAACGTTTATGTTGGCGCGAACACACTCGGGCATTATGGAGGCGTCCACCACACGCAGACCGTCCGCTCCGTACACCTTTCCATACTGGTCCACCACGGCCATAGGATCTGAGCTGGGCCCCATTTTGGCGGTGCAGGAAACGTGGTGGCCCGTGCCCACCCATCGCTTCATCCAGCGGTCCAGGGCTTCGTCCGTTTCCAGGTCCGAATCCTCGGGGTAAACCCTCTTCTCGATAATCTCTGCCATGGCCGGATGGTCTTCCAGGTCCACAATCATACGAATGCCGTCCCGGTACCGCCGCCGGTCCTCCTCGTGGTCCAGCATGTTGTAGTTGAGGTAGGGATAGTCCCGGTAGTCGGCGGAGCGCAGCCTAATCTCCCCCTTGGAAAACGCCAGATTCAGCCCGAGGCTGGCGCCCAGACCCACCACCGCGCTCATGCCTTCTGCGCCCCCTCGCATTCCGCCCCGATTGCGGGACATCCCTGCGGCGCCATTGAGGTAAACGATCATGTCGTTTTCCAGGGGCGAGCCTTCGGCCGTGTACCTTACCAGTAGCTGGGCGCTGGGCAGGTATGGGGTCAGGTCCACTTCGGGCTTCGTGGCCCACAGCATGTTGATCAGCGGATGGTCCGCCAGGTTCTGCCCAACCCCGGGCGAGTTAATGACCGTATCTATGCCATGTTCAATCAGGTGGTCGGAAGGGCCGACGCCGGAAAGCATCAGCATTTGCGGCGACCCTATTGCTCCGGCGCTCAGGATGATTTCCCCGCCCTCGACTTCAAATGTCTCGTCGCCCGAAACCGCCTCCACTCCTGTCGCTCTGGGCCGGGCCCCGCTGGAATCAAATAGTATGCGCTTGACCGTCACCTCAGGCCGGATGGTCAGGTTCAGTCGGTGCCGGGAAAGGCCCAGGTAACCGATGGACGTGGACCAGCGGATGCCGTTGGGATTATTCAGGGTTATGGGGCCCACGCCGGTTGTGCCCGGCATGTTGTGGTCTTCGCAGAAGGGGTGCCCGCTGTCCCGCCAGGCGGACATCCAGACCCTGTTCCCCTGCCGCCACTGGTCTTCGGGGAACCGGTGGCAGATGATGGGCCCGCTGTTGCCGTGGAAGTCGCCGGGGTCGTCCCGGTAGGTGGTGTCCGTCTCTACCATGTTGAAGTAGGGAACCAGCTTGCCGAAATTCCACTCGTCGTTGCCCCACTCGGCCCAGTTGTCATAGTCCTCGGGAATCCCCCGGATGAAAATCTGGCCGTTAATGGCGCTGGAACCACCGGTCACCTTGCCCCGGGGAACTTCGATTTCGGCCTCGTCGGTAGCCCGGGCACGGTACTGCCAGTTGTGGTCGCTGTCCCACACGCTCCTGGTGGACATGTAGCCGTACTTGACCTCTTCCGGGAGGCTGTCAATATCCGCGAAGTCCTGGCCCGCCTCCAGCAGCAGGACCGAGGTATTGGGGTCTTCTGAAAGCCTGGTGGCGACAATTGCGCCCGCGGAGCCTGCGCCGATAACGATATAGTCGTACTGCAATGCCTGCCTCCTGGTGTGGAGATGTTGACGATTCTTCCACCGCTGCAGCGATAGTAGGTTCTGGAACCGGGGCCGTCAATCGCCTGCGGCTTTCTTTCGCATAGCCACTGGGCCGGATTTTCTTTCACCTGCGTCCGTGCCTGGGAAGCAGGGCAATCGCATATGAGAGTGCCCACGCTTCATCCAAGGGCAGGGGCGCCGCCCCAGGGTCGAGGTTCCCGCCTGCGCGGGAACGACGGGTTATCCCCCCACATCTGATATGCGATAGCCCTTTCAGGGCAAGTCCGCCGGTAGCTATCACTTCCACGCTGGGCTATACTGAACTGGCTACCCAGACCTCCTTACCAACCATGCTGCAGGGGCCCGAACGATGCCGGTCTGATTCCCTGATTTGAAGGGGAAGAGCCCCGGGACAGTTGGTATGGGGACTGACTCACGCGCACCTCGGAGGCCCCATCACTCAGAGCAATTCGGGTTCCCAGTCCCAGCCGCAGGCTTCCGCAGCTTCGGTCAGTGGGCCTCCTTCCGGCGCCCCAGCTACCTCTGACCCGCCAGTCCCGGAGTCACCCGCCCAGGACTCAGGCCGGGCGGCGAGTTCCCATGGGCGGCGTCCCGGTTCGCCCCTGAATTTCCGCAACACCTTCAGTTCCCTGTCCAACCGGAACTTCCGGATGCTTTGGTTTGCCATGCTGCTGCTTATGGGCGCCATGCAGATGCAGATGATTGCCCGGGGGTACCTCACCTACGACCTCACAGGCTCTCCGGCGCTGCTGGGAATTGTCTCCGCCGGCTTTGCCCTGCCCATGCTGATGCTGGCCCTTTTCGGCGGAGCCTTCGCAGACCGGCTGGAGCGGCGCCGGATTGTGCAGCTGGGGCAGGCCGGGGCCGGGCTGATTGCCATATTCGTGGCGGTCTCGATTACCACGGACACCGTTACCTGGTACCACCTGCTGGCCGCCTCCATGATGCAGGGAGCCGTATTCTCCTTCCTGATGCCCGCGCGCCAGGCGATGATTCCCCAACTGGTAGGGCAGGGTCAGCTGACCAACGCCATGGCCCTGGACGCCATGGCCATGAGCGCCACTACCCTGCTGGCGCCGGCCGTAGCCGGTTACCTTTACAACGTCATTCAGCCCGACGGGGTGTACTACCTGGTTGCGGCAATGTGTATTGGCGCCATCATCCTCACGGGCCTGCTGCCCAAGCTCCCGGAAAGTACGGGTACGGGCCGCGCGGGAGTGCTTAATGACATCCGCGCCGGCATTGCTTACATCCGCGGCAACTCACTGGTGATGGCCCTGCTGGTTATCGGCCTCACGTCAACCGTGCTGGCCATGCCCTTCCGCTTCCTGATGCCCATATTTATCGTGGACATTTACGAACTGGGTCCGGAAGCCATGGGCCTGATGACCAGCATGATGGGACTGGGCACCCTGGGGGGGTCCTTCTTTATCGCAGCCCTGGGAAGCTGGCAAAGGGGCAAGCTGCTGATCTTCAGCTCCTTCATCAGCGGCGCCGCCCTGATGCTGGTGGCTTTGCTGCCCTTCTACCTGGTCGCCCTGTGGCTGATGGTGCTGCTGGGGCTTGGCGACGCCGGCCGCCGCACCCTGAACCAGTCACTGTTGATGGAGGTTACCGACGACCAGTACCGGGCCCGGGTTATGAGCCTGTTCATGATCAATTTCGCGCTGATACCCCTGGGGGTATTGCCGGCCGGCCTGGCCGCGGAATTCCTGGGAGGCCAAATGTCGATAGGAATCCTGGCCGGCCTGCTCATCGCCCTGACCGCCGTAATCCTGGTAACCCAGCGGGGGCTGCGGAACTTGAGGTAAAATCTCTCTCAATCTTTAGCCACAAACATCCACCTGGAGGAGACAATGGAATACCGGAAGCTTGGCAGCCTGGACGTTTCGGCCATCGGCCTGGGGACCTTACGAACTTTCGACGTGACCGAAAAGGATGAAGTTGCCGTTCGGCGGCAGATTGTGGACAACTGCCTCGACAGCGACGTAAACCTGATTGACACCGCCGCCTGGTACGGCCAGGCAGAGGCTGTGGTGGGTGAAATCACCGAGAACCGCCGCGACCAGTTCTATATCGCCACCAAGGTCAGGACCGAGGGAAAAGAGGCCGGAGAGGCGCAAATCGCCCAGTCCTTCGAGAACCTCAAGACCGATTACATTGATCTCTTTCAGATCCACAACATGATCGGCTGGGAAACGCACCTCCCCACCCTGCAGCGATTGAAGGAGGAGGGGAGGATCGGCATGACGGGCGTGTCCGCCATGGTGCCGGATGCCTACCCCACCATAATGGACCTGATGCGACAGGGGAGAGTGGACGCCGTCCAGATACCCTATAACGTGCTGAACCGGGCCGTGGCGGAGGAACTGCTGCCCCTGGCCGAGGAACTGGGCACCGGCGTCCTGGTGATGGAGCCATTGCAGAAGGGCCGCTACGTCCTGGAGCTGAAGCTCCAGCCCGACCTTACCCCGTTGCGGGACTACGGAATCAACACCTGGGCCCAGGCGCTGCTGGCGTGGGTAATATCCGACCCCCGGGTCAGCTCAGCCATACCAACCACGTCGCGCCCGGAGCGTATCCAGGAGAACGCCCAGGCAGCCGACGGGGCCAGCCT
This sequence comes from Chloroflexota bacterium, assembly GCA_028874675.1. GTDB lineage: Bacteria > Chloroflexota > Dehalococcoidia > Lucifugimonadales > UBA3495 > Bin22. The sequence goes on along the minus strand of JAPPJA010000017.1, from coordinate 13,279 downwards.
GCCCCAGTCCTTCCGGGACTACATCCAAAGGGAAGCGGAGCGGTGTTTGTAGGACTCACCCTGGCCGGCGTGACGGAATCTTCGGCCTTCCGGAATTCCATTCGGGTGGCGCTTGGGACCACTGAGTTATGGGGAGGCTGCTGAACCGGTCGCTTACCTGAATACTGGCGCTCGACACCCACAAAATGATGTTTAGAGCGAAACGCGTGATTGGCCCCTGGGCCCTGGGCATATTGACGGTCATTTCCCTCACCCTCGCCTGCGTCCCCCAGTTCTCTCCGGGCCAGGCGCCGCCCGACCCTGTGCCTGACCTGCCCGTCCCCAACATCGAGGCAACAGTGGAAGCCCTGGTTACCGAGCGGGTACGGGAGGCCCTGGCCGCCATCCCTACCGTTACTCCCGCCCCTACGGCTACACCTGTTCCAACGGCCACGCCCCTGGTGGCCCACGACGGGCTGCCCCTGCCATCATCTCCTCGAGCGGGGCTTGGGTTTTCTCCGGAGGAGACCGCGCCTCTCGCTTCCGAACCGGCCCAACCCCCTGCCGCCATGGGCCTGGCGGAAATGGTGGACCGGGTCAAGGGAGGTATCGTCCGGGTCAACACCCCGGACGGAGTGGGAAGCGGCATCATCATCGGGAAGGTTGACGGCGAGAAGGGCCTGGTCCTGACCAACTATCACGTGGTGGCTGACTCCTACCGCATAGACGTGCTGGTGGACGACAGCAGGACCTTCCGCGCCCGCCTGGTGGGCTTTGACCAGCAGCGGGACCTGGCCGTGCTGGAAATGTGCTGCGCCGACTTCCCCACCCTGGCATTCAGCAGCGGCGCAGACATCAGCGCCGGCAGCGAGGTTATAGCCATCGGGTATGCCCTGGGCCTGACCGGCAGCGCTACGGTTACCCGGGGCATTGTGTCGGCGGTGCGTTACCACCCGGGGATGCGGGCCTGGGTGATTCAGACGGACGCTTCCATCAACCCCGGAAACAGCGGCGGCCCCCTGCTGCTGGCTACCGGCGAAGTTGTGGGCGTAACCACCTTTCTCCAGAACCAGGATAACCAGGGCAACCGCACTGCCGGGCTGGGTTTCGCCATTGCCGGACGATCCATCCGGGAGCTGCTGCCCGACATGATGAAGGGCTACAGAAACGTTGCTCCCAGTTTCGGCAGGGGCGGGGACGATGCGCCGCCCGGAGGGTCGCTCCATTGGCAGACCTACACCAGCCGCAATCACGGTTACTCGGTGGAAGTCCCTGAGGAGTGGGGGATTGACGACAGCGACCAGGACAGGACCCACTTCGACAGCGCCGACGGTTTCGCCGGGTTTACCGTCGCCGCCCACCGGCGCACCGGCAACACCGTGGACGCGTGGGTGGACGACGTCGTTCAGGAACACCGGAAGCTCTATGGCGGGCGGTTCCAGATAGTCGAGCGGGAAACTTACCCGGGAAGCAACGAAGCACAGGCTGCCCACATAGTTTATCGGGCCAGGATTGCCAATCGCTTCTGCCTGCTAAGGGTTACGGAACTGTTTCTCCGGACCGCCGGAAAAGACCTCGTGGCCTCCTTCCATATTTGCGAGCACTCCTACTCCAGGTACTCAGCAGTCCAGCAGGCGGTGCTGTCCAGCATCCGAACGCGGTGAATCCCCGGCCAGGGGCATCCTGCATCTTGAGAATTTCCCTGCGGGCGGACACCACAGGACGGCCGGGGCAATTGTTCCCAATGGTGACACGGGCGGGCTTTGCGCAATGAATGTCTTGTAGTTTCGATTCGCTGTCCAGAAATTATTCTTGCTCATGGACCGCAGATCTGGCCCGCTGGGACGCTGCGGGGCGCCTGGGCGGTTCCGCAGCGCTGCCGGATACAGGGTACGGCGGGGGCCGCCGTCGCTGGGCGCCCGCCCGGGCGGGTCACCGGTCACGGATTAAAGAGGAATCGAACTCGGGACCTGTCGTCAAGGTGTGGGCCAGTATCGCAGCAGCCCACGTGTTGGAGCCGCATGGCGGTTGGGGTATCTGATGAAGGTCTGAAAGAGTCGCCGTTAGCCCGTAGGTCCCGCGAAGGCGGGAACGTCGCCAGCTACGGGATTAACGCCTTCACCCCTATTTTAGCCTTCCCCCGTCAAGGGGGCAGGAACTCATTCAGAGGTTCCCTAACGGAGGTCGAACCACATCCGCCGCGGCGTGGGCGACTCATCCCAGTACATCAACAGTGTCGGCAGATCGGAACTGAAAATTCTCCAGCATACGTTCAGCGAAAACTGTCCGCCGGGGAACACCTCACGGGAATTCTCCCCGGGGTGGACTCCGCATGGGTCTCCGCTGATGGTATATCCCAGGGACTCCGCTTCTCCCACCGCCTTGGTGTAGGGCACGAAGAAGGCTGCCTGGTCGCCGACATTCCTCACGCTCAGGGTAAGCATGTAGAACTGCTTCCCCTCCCCGGGCGGGGGATTGAACTGGTTTTCCTCCCGGATCAGGTCCCACGCGTCGGGGATGATCTCTTCCACGCCGATCTCCCAGGTGGTGCGAAAGTCCTGTACCCTCCCGACGGAGCCCAGGGGCACGGGGTTGCTCCTGGAGCCGGTTCGGGGCGTGGGCGTGGGCTCCGGGGTTGCGGTAGGTCTCGGCGTTGCGGTGGGCCGGAGTGTTGCCGTGGGCCCGGGCGTTACGGTAGGTCTCGGAGTTGCGGTGGGATCCGGGGCTGCGGTTGTCCCCTCCGGCGACTCCCCCGGGGAGTCCGGACTGGCGCCGGCGGAGGAGGCCGTGGTTCCCTCCGGGTCTCCGGCTTCGCCTGATGGCTCAACGCCTGCGGTGGGCTCCGTCCCGTCCTGTGAGGCTGCGGTTGCGTCGTTCCCGCTGTCTGGGTCTGCGGCTGCGGTCCCCGTGGGTGGCGTTCCTTCGGGTTGGCCTGGGGGAGAGGTCGTTTCACCCGTGGTCGTTGCCGGTGCAGCGAGGTTGCCCGGGTCCGTCGCCTCCGTCTCTGTTTCTGGCGTCGGCAGGGCGGCCATTGTCGCCGATACCATTGCTGTGACTGTGGCATCGATATCGGGAGTGTCGCCCTGGCCGGCGTCGGCTGCTATGTCGGCCTGGGGCGGTGGCTGTTGCGGCGTTGGGCTTGGTAGCGGGGTTATGGTGGGTATCCCGCTCCGGTTGGGGGGCGGCTCGGTGGGAACCGAGCTTCCACAAGCGAGGAGGAAGGGTACCGTGATCCCAAGGAGGGCTGGCAGGACCAGCTTCCTGAAGTTGAACTGGAAATGCATTACCTTCTGATCCCTCCACGGGTCCCGAATTATTCGCCGGTCATTGCCCAGAGACCCATCGTAGCTCCGGCCGGACGGCGGCTCTGTGCTGAAAGGCAATTTATCAGGTCGCCGTGGCCAGGGGCTTCCTGGCTTGTAGCATAACACCCACGGCCGCTTTGCGGTCGAAGGTATGGGGTCGCGGACAGCCGTATTCCCTGGCTTCCTTCGGGAGCGAAACCCTGAGCCATCTCCTGGTCCATGGGCGATGTGTCATGATTTTGTATCTGGACTTACTTTCGCGACGGCCGTATTTTCCTCAAGTTATGAGGGCCTGGGGGGCCATCCGGATGGGGTTTTGCCCCGGGGGAGCGCTGCCGGACGGAAACTGGCAGGGTCTCTCCGGCTTCCGGCCAATCTTTTCAAGCTATGCCTGCCCATTTTCTCCATCGTAGGCGAGCGCCATACAGAAATTAAGAGGGAGTATGTCAGCGCCCACCGGTCAAGCACAATGAGAATTCCGGGATGTCGGCTTTCGACAGTATGACGGGGCCGACTGTCACGAGAATCCGACCAACTCTGACCAGTTACAATAAGTTGTAGAATTTCTTTATAGTTTCTTGAAAATCGACCTCTATATTCGTTACTGCGACAGTCGCCGGCGGGGGTTCTTCATCCCGCCCAGACCCGGAAAAGCAGTATCGAGGAGGTTCAGGGATGAAGCTTATGCGTAACAAGGTTTTCCTTTTCCTGGTAGCAGGGGCGGCGGCCCTGGGAATAGCCGGTGGCATCGCCATTGCCGCAACCACATCCAGCGCCTTTGCCCACGGCGGCTTCGGCGGCGGTGGCAGCGACGATGGAACCAGCTTTGCCGCCCAGGTTGCTGAAAAGCTCAACGAGGCATTGGGGCTGGATGAGGACATCACCGAGGCCCAGGTACAGACGGCCTTCAACGGCGTCGTTTCCGACCAGCAGGACGCTGTCCTGGAAGCCAAACTGGACGAACTGGAAGTCGAGGACGACGTCCAGACCGAGATAACCGACTGGTTCGACGACTATCCATATTCGGACTTGATCCGCCTGCGCACCATTGGGCTGGCAGCTTCCGACACAGTCACCAGCCACCTGGAGCGGTTGGTGGAGAAGGAACGAATTACCCAGGCCCAGTCCGACGGCATCCAGTCCTGGTACGACGACCGGCCCGACCTGCCCGAGGGACTGGAAAGGTCGGGACACGGCAAGCGCCGGGGAGACGGCGACGGGGCCAACACCCGTTTCCGTGGCCGACACGGGCACGGCGGCGACAACGGTGTCGGATCCTTCTTCCGAGGACGGTTTGGGCGCGGTGGCGGCGATCATTCCACGGGAAGTTCCATGTAAGTCGGAACCGCCAGGGGACAGCGTTGGGCCGGTTGGGTCCAACGCTGCCACGGCGTTTCTGCCCGCTCAATCCGAAGCTGCCAACCTGCGGAACGGATTGCAGGTACACTGGTCTGTATGAAGTCGAGAAATAGTGAACGCTCCAGCCGCCCTAAGGAAGGGAAAATTGCGCGGGACGGCCACGCCTGGCGGAGGGGCATATGTTTGCCGGACTAACCGCCGGCGCAGTTGCCGCAATTGCCGCCGTCCTGGCTTCGCTGCCTCTTCGGTCGCCCAGCGACACACTGCTGAACAGCGCTTCCGTTGCCCTGGCCGCACTGATGGCCGGGGTACTGTCCGGTTTGCTCTGGCTGGCGCTGCGGCGGACCAGCCGGCCGGCGCTCTGGTTCCTGGCAGCCTGGTCGGCCATTTTCCTGCCGGCGTCGGCCTTCGTGCTGTTTCTCGGTCAGTCCCAGTTGGATGGCTTTGTCTCATTTGCCTCTCCCCTGGCCCTGATCATTTACGTGGTTACCGGACTGTTGACCCTGGCCATCCACAGGTATATTCCCGGGCTTCGCTGGTGGCATGGCGTGGCGGCGGTGGGAGTGGCCGCGGCGGTGGGCTTCGGTCTGGCCACCCAATCGGACCAGGAAAGCGGCCGGCTGGAACTCCCTCCACCGGGCTCCCACAGCCTGCCGGCAGAAGCCTCCCGGGAACCCGGGGCCTGACGGCAAGCTGTTTCAATCTCGATGAATCAAGGAACAGGCTTACTTAATCAAAGACCAGGGCAGTAGTGAGGATATGCGAGCAATACCAGGCAATGCGTTCAACATCAAAGCGGGTAACGGCGGGCGGGTAGTTCCGGCGGTGTTTGTCCTTCTGGCGCTGCTGGTTACCGGCTTAACGGCTTGCGGGGAAAGTTCGCAGCCGACCGCCCAGCCGGCAGAGCCGTCAGCTCCGGCGGCGCCCCAGGCAACTTCGGCTGCCGCCCAGCAGCCGGCCCCGGCGACAGACTCTCCGGCGGCAACTGCCACCCCGCAGCCCACCGCCACTGCCAGCAGCCCGGCCGACTCACCTACGGCCGCCCCGGTCGAGACTGCCACTGCCGCGGCTCCTGAACCATCGCCAACCACGCTGCCGGAAAGCCCCGCCACCGAAGCTCCGAGCCTTCCGGCCGAAGCCCCTGAAGCCGCTGCCGGCACGGGCTTTGCCATTGGTGAGGGGTCGGAAGCTACCTTTACTGTCAACGAGAAACTGGCCTGGCTGGATCTTCCCAATGACGCGGTTATGCGTACCACGGGACTGTCCGGGACCATCTACCTGGACGGGCAGCCTTCGGTAATTGAGCTGGACCTCCACTCCATGACCAGCGATTCCGACCGGCGGGACGGGTATGTCCGCAACCGCATGTTCCCCGACGACCGAACCGCCACCTTCACCGTAACCAGCCTGGGCGACCTGCCCCATCCCTTGCCCGAAGGGGAGGAGATAGCCCGGGAAGTCCAGGGAGAACTGACCATCCAGGGCGTGACGAAACCCATAACCTTCCAGGTACAGGCCCGCAGGGACCCGGACAAGCTCTTTGTACTGGGACGGACGACCTTCACCTGGCAGGAACTGGAACTCCCGCCCCCCAATATTCCCGGGCGGATACAGGTGAAGGACGAAGTACAGGTGGAAGCGCTGCTGTCGGCGGTTCCCGTCGCGCCATAATCCGCTCCGGCGAGGTTAGAGCTTTGCCCAGCAAAGTACTGATAATTGAAGACGACCCCCACACCTCGGAGTTGGTACGGCTTTACCTGGCCAATGACGGTCATGAGGTGCTTTCGGAAGCCACCGGCCCGGAAGGGCTGGCCCGGGCCCGTGAATCGGATCCCGACCTGGTGGTGCTGGACCTGATGCTGCCGGGAATGGACGGGAGGGAAATCTGCCGGGAACTCCGCGCCGAGTCCGACGTGCCCATCGTAATGCTCACGGCCCGGGTGGAGGAAGACGACCTGCTGACCGGTCTTGGCCTGGGCGCCGACGACTACGTCACCAAGCCCTTCCGGCCCCGGGAGCTGGCCGCCCGGGTAAACGCCGTCCTTCGCCGGAGCGGCAGGGACGATTCCGATGGCGGCGGCGAGCTTGCCTTTGGCCCCCTCCGCATAAACCTGCGGGACCGTAAGGCAATGGCGGGAGACCGGCCGGTATCGCTCACCCCTACCGAATTCCGCCTGCTGGCGCTGCTGCTGCGGGAGCCCGGACGCGTGTTCTCGCGGGAACAGATCATTGACCGGGCGCTGGGGCAGGACTTTGACGGGTTCGACCGTACCGTAGATACCCACATCTACAGCCTGCGCCGCAAGCTTGAAAAGCCCCTGGGCGGCGCCAGGTACATCCACACCATATACGGGATGGGGTACCGGCTTGGCAATGCCTAGTTGGTTCCGAGGTCTGCAGTTCCGGCTGATTCTGGCCTTCACCCTTACTATTGCCCTCGCCGTGGGCTCCGTGGGGGCGCTGGTAAGCTCGATGGCCGCCATCGAGATCAACCGCTTCGAGGCCCGCAGCCAGGAGTTTCGGGTGGGACGGGTCCACGGCATGATTGCCCGTCATTACGAGGAGAATCAGGACTGGAGCGGAGTCCAGCCATCCCTGGAGCAGGCCGGGTCCTTTTACGGGCGCCGCTTTGTCCTCACGGACTCGGACGGTGAAGTCATAGCAGACTCTCACCGGCAGGAGGGCAAGAAACGCTTCGGCCGCCATTTACGGTCCAGCGGCGTGCCCGTTGAAGTCGAGGGACAGGCCGTTGGCTTCCTGGCTGCCGGCCCGGGGCGGCGCGTCGAAGAGGTTGAGGATGGTCAAACACAGGGGGGGGCTGTTGTTATGACCCCCCCCACCCGCCAGGACCGCGCACCCCAGATTTAGCTGGTGGCGGCGGCCGTCAACAAGTCCCTGTTATGGACCGGCCTGATTGCCTCCATCGGGGGAATACTGGTCTTGTCCCTGGTTTCGCGGCGCATCCTGGCGCCGGTGCACTCACTGAGCGGAGCCGCTCAACGGCTGGGTCAGGGCGACCTGGCCCAGCGGGTTCCCTCATCCGGGCCGGCGGAACTCCGCAAATTGAGCGACACATTCAACACCATGGCTGAAAATCTGGAGACAGCCGAGCAGCAGCGCCGCAGCCTGACCGCCGACCTGGCTCACGAACTGCGTACGCCTCTGTCAAATATCCAGGGCTACCTGGACGCAGTCCACGATGGCCTCCTGGAGCCCGACGAGGCAACCATAAATACCCTCCGTCAACAGGCAGCCCACCTGGTGGCCCTGGTGGAGGACCTCCGCCTGCTGGCCCTGGCGGAAGCCGGTTCCCTGGCATTGAACCTTCAGCGCGAGTCCTTGCGGGACCTGCTGCAAGAGTCCGTTGAAGCCTTTCGCCCCCGGGCCGATGCGGGAGGCATAAGCCTGACGCTGTCGGCGCCCGGTGAACTGCCCAGCTTGGAGGTGGACCGAACCCGTATTTCCCAGGTAGTGGGGAATCTGCTGGAAAACGCCATAGTCAACACGCCGGAAGGGGGCGAGGTGAGGGTGAGCGCCGCCCGGGAAGGCGAATATATAGCCGTATCCATAGCCGATACGGGGGCGGGAATCGCGCCGGAGGACCTGGAACGGATCTTCGACCGCATGTATCGCGTGGACCCCTCCCGGGCCCGGGCCACCGGTGGGGCCGGCCTGGGACTGACCATAGCCCGCCACCTGGTCCAGGTCCACGGTGGAGCCATAACCGTAAGCAGTATTGTCGGGCAGGGCAGCGCCTTTACCTTCACTCTCCCCTTGAATCGAGGTGATTGCTGACGTCAGTCTTTTCCGGCGAGGACAATTATATGGAAACGTTATGGAACGCACTGAAATCCCTGTCTGTCTGGCAGATACTGGTACTCGTTGCGGTGTTATTTGGGTCGGCCGGCAGCGTGTATTTCCTTTACTCCAATGCCACTCAGCCCGATACCACCGAACTGGCCGACAACCAGCAGCTGATTCCCGTCCAATACGGCGCCATTGTTAACCAGGTATCCACCAACGGAAGCGTAACCTTTCCCGAGCGGGAAACCCTGAGATTCGGGATAGAGGGAACCATCGGGGAGCTCCTGGTGGAAAAGGGGCAGTCGGTCGGCGAGGGCCAGGAACTGGCGAGGCTGGATGCGCCTACCATCGCGACCCTGGAGGAGGCGGTGGCCCAGGCCAAGGTCGATTTGCTGGACGCCCAGGAGGCCCTGGACACCCTGCGAGAGCCTTCTTCCCAGGCCACCAGGAACCTGGAGCTTGCCATGGCGGAGGAAGGAGTGGCGTCCGCCAGGTTCGAAGTGCAGCAGGCGCAGGAAGCGCTGGAGGAAGCCCTTGACCCTGAGCTGCCAGGGCCGCTGGAAATTGAGGCGAAGAAGGAGGAAATTGCCGTCGCCGAACTCCTGATTCAACAGCGGCTGGAGGAAATGGAAGACCTGCTCAACCCGGAGCTTCCATCCAACCAGGATATCAGGGCCCAGGAGGAGTTGATTGCCGACGCCCGGGTCAAGCTGCTGGAAGCAACGGACAGCCGGGACGAACTGATTAACCGGAACCTGCAACCCGATTATGAAATGAAGCTGGCAGAGGCATTGCAGAAACGAGTCGATGCGGAAAAGGAGCTGGCGGAAATACAGGATTCCCTGGACGCCCTGGCTCCCTCAGAGAGGGACCTGGCGCAGGCAAGGCAAGATCTGCTGAAGGCGCAGATTGCGCTGGACGAAGCCAACCAGGCCCTGGAGTCCTTCATTGACACTCACGGCTCCAACCTTACCAACCGCCGCCAGGAAAAAACGGACCTGGAGGCCGACCTTACTTCGGCCCGGGAGACCCTGGGTTCTCTCCAGGAAGCCTACGATCGGGGAAGGCTGGGCCTGTCCAGCAACATCGCCCGCTGGGAAGTTTACACGTTTAACCTGGAAGAGGAACTGGAGGAGGTCCGGTTCGGCATAGTTTCCGAAGTGGAGGAGTTGGAAACCGACGTTGAACTGGCCCGGGTTGCGCTGGCGGAAGCAACCGTGGACCTGGCAGAGGTGGAGCAGGGGCCCGACGCCCTGGAACGGGCTACGCTGGAGGCTCGGGCCGACGCCATCACCGCTAACCAGGAGGTGGTGGAGCGAGACCTGGCGGAGCTGGAACAGCCTGCGGTTGATCCTCAGGAACTGGCCTTGCGAGAGGCGCGCATCGTACTGTCCGAAGCCAACCTGGCCCAGGCCATTGAAGACCTGGAACAACTCAAGGAAGACCTGGGTGTGACGCCGGATAACCTGGAACTGGCCCTGAACAGCCAGCAGCTTGAACTGGCCCAGGCTACCCTGGCCGAACGTCTGGAAGAGTACGCCGAACTGCTGGAGGACCTGGAGATTCAGCCCGACCCCGCCGAGATTTCGCTGCGGCAACAGCAGATTCTGCTGGCCGAGGCCACCCTGGTCCGGGCCGAGGAGAGCCTGTCGGAGCTGGTGTCGGAACAGGCCAGCCCACCGGACCCGCTGGAAGTTGCCCTGGCGGAAAGGAAGATCGTCGGGGCCAACGTGAGGCTTGCCACCGCGGAAGAGGAACTGAGGGCAGCAATTATTGTTTCGCCCCTTACCGGCTACGTGGCAGAGATTGAAGTGGAGCAAGGCGACAGAATAGAGGCCCGGGCGGCCATCATGGAAGTCGTTGACCCCACCATAGTCGAGATCGACGGCATCGTGGACGAGATCGATGTCTTGCTGGTGCAGCCGGGAACAACCGCCGAGGTGCAGCTTGATGCCCTGCCCGGCACCTTTTTGCAGGGTGTGGTTACGGAGATTGCCGAGGTTGCCGACAATCAGCAGGGAGTCGTCACTTTCCCCATCCGAATCCGCATGGAAGTGCCCGAGGGGATACGCCCCCGGGAAGGTCTGAGCGCGGTGGCCAACATTGTGCTGCAGGAGGAACGAAACGTTCTGCTGGTGCCGCAGCAGGCCCTGTACGGTTCCTTTGAACAACCCCTGGTCCGCATCCTGACCGACGGCGGCGTGGCGGAGAAATCGGTGGACCTGGGCAGCAGCGACGATTTCTGGGTAGCGGTCAAATCGGGACTCTCGGAAGGAGACCAAATCGTCTTTGAGTCGGCCGATGTGGGGGCCAGCGAATTCAGCTTCCGCAACCTGCGCCGCGCCACCGGAGGGGGATTCGGCGGGCCAACCCGGGGAGGCGGGCGCCGCTGACGGCCTCGGGCAGCTGATGGTTATGGACCAGAGAACAACTCCGGCTACTATTGAACTCAGAAATGTGACCAAGACCTACCGGATCGGCGACATCGAGGTGGGGGCCCTCCGGGGCGTTTCCGTGTCCATCGAGGCGGGGGAAATGGTGGCAATTATGGGGGCTTCGGGTTCAGGAAAGTCCACCATGATGAATATCCTCGGCTGCCTTGACGTGCCCACTTCCGGTTAATACTACCTGGAGGGCGAGAACGTGGGACGGCTAAGCGACGACCGACTGGCCGACATCCGAAACCGCAAGATAGGTTTTGTTTTCCAGACCTACAACCTGCTGCCCCGGCTCACCGCGCTGGCCAACGTGGAATTACCCCTGCTGTACGGCAATGGGCATAACCGCCGGCGGCGCTCCCTCCAGGCCTTGAACCGGGTGGGACTGGCCGACCGGGTAGGGCACCGGCCTGTTGAACTTTCCGGAGGCCAGCAGCAGCGGGTGGGAATTGCCCGGGCCCTGGTGAAGGAGCCCAGCATTCTGTTGGCCGACGAGCCCACCGGAAACCTGGACAGCCAGTCCAGCGAGGAAGTTGTTGGCATCCTCCAGGACCTGAACCGGCGCGAGGGCCTGACCGTCATTATCGTGACCCACGAGCCCGACATTGCCGCAGCCACCCGCCGGACAATTACCATGCTGGACGGTCGCGTAACCGACGACCGGAAATCGGCATGAATCCCCTGGCCACTCTTGGCATAGCCGTCGTTTCCCTGGGCGCCAACAAGCTGCGCTCGGGCCTGACCCTGCTGGGCATTGTCATCGGGGTCTCCGCCGTTATTTCGCTGATGGCCATCGGCCAGGGGGTCCAGCAGGCTATAACTTCCAACATCGAGTCCCTGGGAACCAACCTGCTGTTCGTGCAGCCTGGCGACTCTTTCCAGGGCGGGGTTGGCGGCGGGGCTGGCAGCGCGGGCACCTTGACCCTGGAGGACGCCTACGCGCTGGTTGACCCGGTATTTGCGCCGGCGGTCACCTCGGTAGCCCCGGAAATACGGGCCTCGGGACAGGTGACCGCCGGGCGGAACAACACCTTTGTGCAGATTATCGGGGTAACTCCGGAGTATTCGGAGGTACGAAATTCCCCGATAGAGAGCGGGAGTTTCATAACCGAGGGCCAACTGGCCAACAATTCGCAGGTAGCCGTGCTGGGCCAGACCATCGAAGAGACCCTGTTCGGGAACCGGAACCCGCTGGGCCAACCCATCCGGATAAATGGGCGCCAGTTTGAGGTCATCGGGACTCTGAAAAGCAAGGGAGGCGGCTTCTTCGGCAACCTGGACAACCAGATTCTGGTCCCCATAACCACCGCCTACTACCGAATTAACTCCCAGCGCACCACTCACGGCGAAATCAGCGTCGATTCCATCAACGTTCAGATGCCGGATATTGATTCCATGGACTCGGGAATGCGCCAGGTTGCCACGGTGCTGCGCCTGCGCCACCACATCACCGGCGATGACGACTTCGTCATTACCAACCAGCAGCAGACCATCGAAACCCTGGAGGAGACCACCAACACCTTTGTCGTATTCCTTGGGGCCATCGCGGGCATATCCCTGCTGGTGGGCGGCATCGGAATTATGAACATCATGCTGGTGTCGGTAACTGAACGCACGCGGGAAATAGGCATCCGCAAGGCCATGGGAGCAAAGAGGCGGGACATTCTGCTCCAGTTCATGTCGGAAGCCACCCTGCTCAGCCTGGGGGGTGGAGCGGCCGGCGTCATGGTGGGAGCCAGCGTAGCCCGACTGCTGAACGGGCAGCCCCTGCTGGGAAACAACCCGATGCAGACTGCCTTCAGCTGGGACATCGCCCTTCTTGCCCTGGGTGTTTCGGCGGCAATTGGCCTGTTCTTCGGCATCTACCCGGCCATGCGGGCGGCCAGCCTGCACCCGATAGATGCGCTGCGTTACGAGTAAGGGAGGAGAAATGAACCGGTCTTTCTTTGTGCTCCTGGGCCTGACCCTGTTCCTGGGCGCGGGTTTTGGCGGGTCGTTCATTGGAGGAGTCATTTACGGCCAGACCCTGGAGGATGACGCCAGCGAACTGGCTCCCAGGCTGGGGACAGCAGGCCAGTTGCCTGGCGGCGGCCAGGGAGCTGGTGCGGGCCAGCGCGGACCGGGCAGGCAGGGGGAGCAAGGCGGCTTTGCCGGCGGGCAGGCCTCGGCAAGCCAGGGACAGGCCCCTCAACCCAATGACCCAGGCAATCTTTCCGGAAGAGAAGGGAGGCGAGGCCAGCCCGGAACGGCAGCGGCAGAACAGGTTGGAGCGGGCGACAACGCGGCGGAGGCGCAAGCTGACCAGGGAGAACCGACCGGGATTGAACCGGCGGAGACGACGGGAACTGGCGGGTCCACTGGGTCCACTGCGCAAACAAATTCGGCTACAGGAAG